>CAYPYQ010000261.1:0-1473 GCA_964414735.1 uncultured Hydromonas sp. | reverse complement strand
GGTGTGGTACGAGCCGGATCAGGTGGTGTATTACCGACAGAACCCGAACTCCATCATGAAAGTGTGGAGTGAGAAAAAAAGCATGGATTTTCTCACCACGGTTCATATGCTGCGTGAACGGCTGCAGTTGGATCAGCCGATGCAGCCGGTATTACAAGACGCTTATTTCGGCCTCAGCTGCAAAGCTTATTTGTGGGCGTGCGCCGATGCGATTCGTCACCAAATCCCCGATGCCTTTGGTGCGTGCCGTCGAATTAAGGACACACATGTACAGATGTTTGGTAGAATCGCCTTCACTCAATGGCCGAGGGTCGCGCGGCTGCTGGATCGCCGGCAAACTTTAGCCTTGTTCTTACTTTATTACAGCCCGAGACTGTATCAAATCGCACTCAAAGCAAAACGAACTTTATTCCCAAAAAAATAGGAGTTGCATATGTCTCAAACAGCAGTAGCACCTGCCGTACCAGCAAAGAAAGCACGGTTGGACGCCGTCGATGGCGTTCGTGGCCTGATGGCCTTGATGATTGTATTGAACCACTGGTCAACCGGTAATGCGTGGGGTCGGTTTGGCTGGACGGGTTTGTACAATCTGCTCGAAATTTTCTTCATGATTTCCGGTTTCTTCATTGCCTTGAGTGCGCTCAAGCCAAAGCCGTGGGATCCGGCCGTGGTGGTGGATCACATCACCAAGCGTGCCGATCGTTTGTGGCTGCATTATCTGTTCTCAGTATTTCTGGTGTTCGTATTGATGGCGGTGATGGCGCTGCTGCGCGGTAGCTTCGATGGTAATTACGGTTTGCTCGATGCGGCGATCAAAAACTATCATTCCGAAGGTTTCTCACTGAACTTGTTTAAAAACATTTTCTTGCTGCAAGCCTTCAGCATCCAGCACTACGAAATCAACTACAACTACCCGGGTTGGTCGTTGTCGGTTGAGGTGTTTGGTGGTGCGGTATTGTTTGCCGTATTGAGCCGTTTTAAAGCGCAAGCGGCGTGGATCACGGCGTTCTTTGGTTTCTTCTTCTGGGTGCTGTTGCAACACGATTACAACTCGCTCGAAGTGCATGTGCAAGAGTACAACAGCTTCGTGGTGGCTGGTCTGCTGCGCTTCTTCATGGACGCGTGTATTGGTGCCTTCATTTTCACCCAAGTATCGAAAATCAATTGGTCGTCCAAATGGAGCATGATTGAGCCGCTGGTGTGGATCGCCATGCTGTACATCCTCTGGCGTCCTGATAGCCCGCACGCGTACAAAGACTATATGATGTTGCCGTTCGGTGGTCTGTTCGTGATTATGCTGACCAAATCCGAAAGTCTGTCGCAAAAGATTTTCTCGACTGCGCCGTTTAAGTTTTTGGGTAAATACTCCTTGAGCGTGTTCCTGTTCCACGCGCCGATTTTGATGCTGTTGCAATGGTTGAATGTGTTCCAACACAACCAAGGCATCATGATGTTGGTGGACAAAATCTTGGT
>CAYPYQ010000260.1:0-6768 GCA_964414735.1 uncultured Hydromonas sp. | reverse complement strand
CGCATCGGTACGGAATTATTTGCCACCACGCCGCTGCTTTCGGCGCGTCAGCAATGGCTTGCCGACCACCTACAAATGCGCGGCCACGTCGTACTCGATGACGGCGCGGTCAAAGCCGTGTTGTCGGGTGGTAAAAGTGTGTTGCCGATTGGTGTGGTGCGTGTCTTGGGCAACTTTGAGCGTGGCGAAGTCATCGCCTGCGTGGACGAAGCGGGCAATGAAATCGCCCGCGGTTTATCGAATTACAGCAGCTCCGACACCATGCGCATTGCCCGTCACGCCAGTGGCGAATTTGCCGCACTGCTCGGACGTGATGCGGATGAGGCTGAATTGATTCACCGCAACAACCTGATTAAATCCAAATAAAGCCAAATATATCCATGAGCGAACTCGTTTGGTCGGACGAAAATAGCGGTGCGCATCATCCGCAGGCGCGTGACGAATTTTTCATGCGCCATGCGCTGGTCTGTGCACAACAAGCCTACGATGCAGGCGAAGTCCCCGTTGGCGCCATCGTTGTACATCAAAACCGCATCATCGCCACTGGCTATAATCACCCGATTGGCCTACACGACCCCTCCGCTCACGCCGAAATGCAAGCCCTGCGTGCGGGCGCACAAATGCTGCACAACTACCGCATGCCCGAATGCGAACTCTACGTCACCCTCGAGCCGTGCCTGATGTGCGCCGGAGCAATATTCCATGCGCGACTTGCGCGCGTTGTGTTTGGCGCGAGCGATTATAAAACCGGCGTTGCTGGTTCCATCATGAATGCGTTTGACAATCAGCAGATCAATCACCACACCTCGGTGATCGGCGGCGTTTTGGAAGACGAAACCCGCGAAATTTTGCAGCGATTTTTCAGAGAGCGACGGGCGACACAAAAGGGCGATTGAAAAAGTAGGGTGCAATAAGCGAAGCGCATTGCACCGCATGTATTCGCATGGGTATGGTTTTTGTGACATGCGGCGCAATGCGTAAAAATCACTTATTGCGCCTTACGCGTTAACGCTGTTTTCGAGATATTGCTCAATGTGTGAAAATCAGTTATTACGCTGATGCGGTAATTATTCTACGATTTAATTTATGGGGACAAAGATGAAATCCTTGGCTGTTTTGGTCATTGATGTGCAACAAGGTTTATGTGTGGGTGAGGGCAAGCCGCATGATTGTGAAGGTACCATTGCGCGCATCAATCAAGTGACCGAGAAAGCGCGTGCGGCGAACGTTCCAGTGATTTTTATTCAGCATGAGTCCGCTTCGGGTTATTTGGAATATGCGTCGGTAGACTGGCAGCTTGCGGATGGTTTGATCGTCAAGGACACCGATTTAAAGGTGCGCAAAACCACGCCGGATTCTTTTTTACGCACGGATTTAGAGGTTTTGCTCAAAGCGCGAGGAGTGGAACAGCTGGTGATTTGCGGGATGCACACGGAGTTTTGCGTGGACACGACGACGAGACGAGCTTTGGCCTTGGGTTATCCCGTGGTGTTGGTGTCGGACGGGCATACGTCTGCGGGTAATGAAGCAATTTCTGCACCGCAAGTGATTGCACACCACAATGCGGCTTTAAGCAATATCAGTAGCTTTGGATCTCGGGTTGTCCCCACTTTGGCGCAGGATATTCAGTTCTAATTTAGTGACAGATTTGGAAATGTTCATAGACACATGGTTGGTGACTGATGAGTGAATTGGCTTGACGGCTGGTTTTGATTTTTTGTTACACTTAAACCCAATTTATAGAGGTACCGCTCTCTTTTTCTACGCACTACGTTCCGGTATGAATGTGGGGGTAGGGGATGAGTATGGGGGCTCAGGGTTTTGCGTGGCTTCTTTTAGCTGTGAGTGTATTGGCTGAGGTAGTGGGTACTATTGCGCTGCGCTATGCCGATGGTTTTTCTCGATTGGTGCCTTCGGTGATTGTTGCTTCTTGTTATGCCAGCGCCATTTGGTTAATGTCTTTGGCGGTCAAACATTTGGATGTGGGACTGAGTTATGCTGTCTGGGCGGGTTGCGGGACGGCATTGACTGCGCTCGTTGGAATGGTTTGGTTTGATGAGCCAAGCTCATTATTTAGGCTGAGCGGTTTGGTTTTGATTGTGGTCGGCGTGGTGGTGCTGAATTTGGGCTCGCCTACATGAGCCAGTAGGGGTGCAAAATCTTTTGTCCCCCTAATTGCTCATTTATTTTCTTCAGGTTTATGTAGTCGAACCTGCATAAACCCATTCTCCTGCGCCAGCGGCGCGTCGCCTGAATTTTGTTGCTCCACCCAAAATTGATGGTTCATGTCGAGTGAGCGGCCGATACGTTGCGCTTGTGCCATCCATGCGTCGGCCAGCTCAGACGGGAGTTGTTCGCGCATGGTTTTTTCAAACAGGGGTAGCCAGTTGTGTTTGAGCAGTCCGCTGGTGAATCCGACGGCGCGGTGTTTCACGACGACGTTGTACGAATAGTTCATATAGCGTTCGCCGCCGAGTGTGACCCACCAAAAATGGGTGATGAGTTCTTTGTGATGCGGCCAGTCTTTGACCACGGAGAAGGGCATGGACAGCCCGGGGTCGCGTTGGACGCGCTCGTAGAATGTGTCAACGACTTGGGCGATGCGTTCGCGCCCGATGGTTTCAGCGGTTGTTTGCATAGTGATGATTCAGTTCATGAGATGAGCTGAGATTATAGGGCAAAGGTGGTCTGTTCGCTTCTGTCGTTTTACTTAAGGAAATGTGGAATCGGCTTTTCAGCATAAGCACGGGAAAAGTGGTTTTTTACTTTTCCCATACTTCTTTAAATCAGTCCGGCTGCTTGCAGCTCGGCGGTTTCGGCATCGGTGAAGACACGCGAGCGGGTGAGGAATGCTTTGCCGGTGTTGCCTTCGAGTGAAAAAGTACCGCCCGTACCTTCGATCACGTCGATGATGAGCTGGGTGTGTTTCCAGTATTCGTATTGTGAGGCGCTGATGTAGAACGGTACGCCGCCAATGTCGCCCAGATGCACGTCGTAGGCGCTGATGGTGAGGTCGGTCGGTAGGTAGCAGTTGGCCGCGCTGTTGTCACAGCAGCCGCCGGATTGGTGAAATAGGATGTCGCCATATTGGGCTTTGAGCTGGGCGATGAGTTCGAGTGCCGCTGGTGTGGCGATGACGCGTTCGACCATGGTTGTCTCCTATGGTAAAGCGCAAAGTAAATATCTACTTTGCGCCAGTCTTCATCCTGATGGGATGATTTTATTTTTTGTGGTGATCGGTATTTGGATTACGCATACACCCATCATCGCCTGTGTTATGTGTGAATCATGGGCGTATGCGTTGTCGATCAGCTGTATTTATGAACGTTTGCCAAAGGCGTTTTCAAAAATTCCGACGATTTCGGCGTGGGACGCTTGGATCGGGTTGGTCAGGCCACACACGTCTTTGAGTGCGTTGTCTGCCAGAGTGCCAAAGTCTTCACGTTTCACACCGAGCTCTTCGAGAGATTTTGGAATGCCGACGATGTCCGCGAGTTTTTTGATTGCAGAGATGACGTCCAGTCCTTTGAGTTCAGGGTTGTGTAATCCCAGATGTTCGCCCACGACGTTCAGGCGATCGGCTGCGGCTTTCATATTGAACGCTTCGACATGTGGCAGCAGCAGGGCGTTACACACGCCGTGCGGTAGGTCGTAGAATCCGCCGAGCTGGTGCGCCATGGCGTGAACGTAGCCGAGGGATGCGTTGTTAAACGCCATACCGGCGAGGAACTGTGCGTAGGCCATTTGCTCACGCGCTTCTTGGTTTTTCGGTTCTTTGACCGCAGTTGGCAAGTAGCGGGCGATCAGGTCGATGGCTTGCAGTGCGCAGGCCTCGGTGATCGGTGAGGCGATGGTGGAGACGTAGGCTTCAACGGCGTGGGTCAGCGCGTCCATACCGGTGGCTGCGGTCAGGTCGGCTGGCATGCCTTCCATCAGTTCGGAGTCGTTGATGGAGAGGAATGGAGTGACGTTGCTGTCAACGATTGCCATTTTGACATGACGGCTTTCATCGGTGATGATGGTAAAGCGGGTCATTTCAGATGCGGTACCAGCGGTGGTGTTGATCGCGATCAAGGTCATTTGCGGCTTTTTCGATTGGTTCAGACCTTCGTAGTCTTCGATTTTGCCGCCGTTGCTGGCAACCAGCGCAATGCCTTTGGCGCAGTCATGCACGGAGCCGCCGCCGAGGGAGATGACGAAGTCGGCTTGGCTGGTTTTGAGGACTTCCAGACCGGCATTGACATTGCCGACGGTTGGGTTTGGCTTGACACCGTCAAAGATGGTGGATTCGATGCCTTTGGCTGCTAACTGGTCGGCGACTTGTTTGGCCATGCCGAGTTTGACCAGCGGCACGTCGGTGACCAGTAATGCTTTTTTGAATCCGAGTGCGGCGATTTGGGTCAGACCTTCGGCCAGCGCGCCGTGTCCGAGGATATTACTGCTTGGCATAAAAAATTGTGAAGTACTCATGGTTTTTCTCCTTTTGCTTTATGTGATTCGGATCAACTTCGTGCTTATCCTATCACCGGATGATGGACGATTTAGGGTGAGTCTGTTTCCATTTGTGGGGCAATCATTGGGATAGATCTCTATGTTTTGGCGGATGTTTTTTTATAGCGCATGGTGCTACAATAAACAATTACCCAAAATTAAAACAAACGGGGCAAGCGACGCGGCTTGCCCCGTTTTTTTGTTTAGAAGAATCCGAGTTTTTGCTCGCTGTAGCTGACCAGCAGGTTTTTGGTTTGCTGGTAGTGGTCGAGCATGACTTTGTGGGTTTCGCGCCCGATGCCGGATTCTTTGTAGCCACCAAACGCGGCGTGCGCCGGATAGGCGTGATAGCAGTTGGTCCACACACGACCTGCCTGAATCGCACGACCCACGCGGTAGGCGATGTTGCCATTTCGCGTCCACACGCCCGCGCCCAAACCGTACAAAGTGTCGTTGGCAATCGCAATGCCGTCGGCTTCGTCTTTAAACGTGGTCACGGCAAGCACAGGGCCGAAGATTTCCTCTTGGAAAATACGCATTTTGTTGTGGCCTTTGAATACCGTTGGCTGGATGTAGTAGCCGTCAGCCAAGTCGCCGCTCAAGTGCGCCTGCTCACCACCGGCCAGAACCGTTGCACCTTCTTGTTTGCCCAGATCGAGGTAGGAGGTGATTTTCGCCATTTGCTCTTTGGACGCTTGTGCGCCGATCATGGTGTCGGTGTCGAGCGGGTTGCCTTGTTTGATCGCGGCGATGCGAGCCAAGCAACGTTCCATGAATTGATCGTAAATGGATTCATGGATTAACGCACGCGATGGGCAGGTGCAGACTTCGCCTTGGTTGAAGGCAAACAGCACGAGGCCTTCAATGGCTTTGTCGAGGTAGCCGTCGTCCGCATCCATGACATCGGGGAAGAAAATGTTCGGTGATTTGCCGCCCAATTCGAGCGTGGCTGGAATCAGATTGTTTGCGGCGGCTTGTGCGATCACACGACCGGTGGAGGTCGAGCCGGTGAAGGCGATTTTCGCAATGCGTTTGCTGGAGGCCAGCGGCATGCCCGCCTCGCGACCAAAACCGTTGACGATGTTCAACGTGCCTGCCGGCAGCAGGTCGGCGATCAATTCGGCCAATATCAGGATGCTGATCGGTGTGGATTCAGCCGGTTTGAGTACCACGCAGTTGCCTGCGGCCAATGCCGGTGCGAGTTTCCATGCCGCCATCAGAATTGGGAAGTTCCACGGGATGATTTGCCCGACCACGCCCAGCGGCTCGTGGATGTGGTAGGCCATGGTATTTTCGTCGATTTCGCTGATGCCGCCTTCTTGTGAGCGGATGCAGCCGGCGAAATAGCGGAAATGGTCGATGGCCAGCGGAATATCGGCATTCAGCGTTTCGCGCATGGGTTTGCCGTTGTCCACGGTTTCGGCGTAGGCGAGTTTTTCGAGATTGGCTTCGAGGCGGTCGGCGATTTTGAGCAAAATATTACCGCGCTCGGCGGCAGAGGTTTTGCCCCACGCGTCTTTCGCCGCATGTGCCGCGTCCAATGCCAGTTCGATGTCCTCAGCGCTTGAGCGAGCGGCTTTGGTGTACGGCTGGCCGGTGACGGGTGTCACGACGTCGAAGTATTCGCCTTTGGTCGGTGCGACCCATTGGCCACCGATGAAGTTGTCGTATTGGGTTTTGTATTGAACCGGTGCGCCGGCGGTATTCGGATATGCGTAGATCATGAGGGTCTCCTAAAAGGTTGGGAATGAGTGCATATGTTTGCACTTGGAGCCATCATGTCATACGCAAGGTTGAATTTAGGTTGAATTTCTTTACCGATTTTATAGGGTGTTGACGCTGAGTTTACGCTGAGGCGATGCCCGAACGCAGTTGCTGTGCGAATGCTTCCGGTTGACCGTAAAAGGCGCTGTGCGGCACGCGGAACCATTGCCCTGCGTGCTGCAAGAGGAAGTTCGGATAACCTTGAATCTGCCATTGATTCATTAATTGGTGCGTTTGTTGCCAGTGCGCGGTTACATCGGTTTGCAAATAGCTTTGTTGAAACGCATCACGATCCCAGCCCAATTCGGTGGCAATGTCCAGCAGTGTGTTAAGTTGGCTGACTTCGCGTCCGTCGATGAAGTGTGCGGTTTGGATGGCGTGCAGCAAATCCAAACCTTTCGCAGAATGGTTGGCCGAATCAGTTTCTGCATTTTGCCCTGCTAATTGCTGCGCGGCTAAGATGGCGCGTATCGGCGGTTCGGAGTCCAGCACTGCCTGCGTATTGGACAATAG
>CAYPYQ010000259.1:0-2435 GCA_964414735.1 uncultured Hydromonas sp. | reverse complement strand
CGTGTGTGTATTGCGATTATCGTGCGCTGTGTCGCAGAGACTATGTAGTATCGGTTCAGGATACGGCAAAACAAGGAGGTGCGCGATGAGCGAATCCATGCGTACCGAAGTGCCGGTTTTCTTTAAAAATCAACAGCCGATCACAAATGAAGTGTTCACGCAATCTGCGCTCAATCCGGCGCACAGCGTGGTGGTGCGTGCCTGTGCCGGCAGTGGCAAAACGTGGCTACTGACTGCGCGGATCATCCGCTTGTTGCTCGAAGGCGTGGAGCCCAAGCATATTTTGGCGATCACTTTTACCAAAAAAGCCGCGCAGGAAATGCGCGATCGTGTGGCGGATTTGCTGCGCGAGATGGCCGATGGGTCGCCTGAGCAAATTGTGCGTTTGCTCACCGAGCGTGGCTTGTCCGAAACGGCGGCACGCGAGCGTATCGGCGTTGCACAGGGCTTGTATGACCGCATCCTCGGCTCGGGGCAGGAGATTCCGATTTACACCTTTGATGCGTGGTTTTACCGTTTGCTCAAAGCCGCGCCGATGGGCTCGGGTGTGTCACGCGATGCGACGCTGCTGTTGGATAACGATGAGTTGAGACAGTCGACATGGGCTGCGCTTTATCAACAGTTCAATACCCCAGAGGGGCAAACCCTGCGTGCGCATTACCTCGCTTTGATTGGCGAAGTGGGCGAATTTACCTGTACGGACATGCTGAATTCAGCCTTGGCGCAGAGCAATGAAATCGAGCTGTGGCAAAGTACGCTGCATGAGCCGATCATGGCGCATCTGCGCGAAGAAATTTTGCTGGAATCAGGCGTTGATGTGTATGCAGGTGAAAGCGGCATAGTGCAGGCATGGCATCGCATGCTGATTTCGGGTGAGGCGAGCGAGGCATTGCAGCTGATTTTAACCGCGATGTTTGCCGGCAAATCGGAGAAGGCCGAGCGTGCGCACAGCATACAGGATGCGCTGGACAGCGGCGATGCGGCGAAGCTGTGGATGGTTTTTGAGCCGTTTATTACGCAGAAAAATACCCTGACCACCAAAAAATTTCAGTTGGACAAAGAGCAGCTCAAACGTTTGGAAGGTCGCATCGACAAAGAGCAGTTTGAGGATGCGCGTGAAATCGTCAGCGAAACCTTCGCGCTCAAAGCCGCATGGGAAGCGGATCTACGAGGTTATCATCTGCACGAGCATATTTGGCCGTGTGTCACGGCGCTGTTGGATATTGACCGCGCGCAAAAGCGCCGTGCGAATCAGTTGGAGTTTGGCGACGTATCGCGGCAGTGTTTTGAACTGTTGCATGATGAGGCAACGGCGGCATTCATGCAGACGCAGTTGGATGCGCGTTACAAACATTTGTTATTCGACGAATTTCAGGATACCAACCCGATTCAGTGGCACATCATCCATGACTGGCTGGCGGCGTATCAGGGCGATGGTGACAAGCCGAAAGTGTTTTTGGTCGGTGACGTGAAACAGTCGATTTACCGTTTTCGTGGCGCAGATGCGCGGCTTTTTGATCAGGCGCAGACGCTGTTGTGTGCGCAGTACGACGCGGTGGTATTGCAAACGCAGTTCACGCGGCGTAATAGTCAGGCGGTGATTGATTGGGTCAATCAGATGTTCACACAGCCAGATTGTGCGCTGGATGATTTCAGCCCGCATCGCACGGCGCAAAAGGATAAAGTCGCGGGGCATATCGCGTGTCTCGGTTTGCCTCAGGTTGAAACAACTGAATCCACGGATGAATATGATGCAGCGGTAGAAGCAACGCCACCGCGTGACTGGCTCACGCAACCGCAGTACGTTGTTGAGCAAACCATACGCGATGATGAGAGTGCACAGCTGGTTGCGGCGATAGCGCAGCTCGTTGGGCGTTATCCGGTGTGGGATGAGAAGCTCGAGGCGCATCGTCCGGCGCGTTATAGCGACATGATGATTCTGATTTACGGACGCACGCATTTGGTTAACTACGAACGGCTGCTGCGGCAGGCGCGTATTCCGTTTGAAAGCTCGCGTCGCGGCGGTTTGCTCGATACGCTGGAAGCATTGGATTTAATGGCGCTGGTGCAGTGGTTGATCCGTGCAGATGACGACTGGGCACTGATGCAGGTGCTGCGCAATCCGATGTTCGTGGCGACAGATGAGCAGCTGCTGCAACTGCGCACATGGGCGAAAAAGTATGAGGCGGCGGATGAGTCGCTGTCGCCATTGTCCTATTGGCAGGTTTGGCAGCGGCGTTTGGCGGATACCTCTGTCGAGCTGGAGGCGTATTGGTATGAGCGCTTTGAATTGTTGAGTCAATGGCAGGCGATGGCTGGTCGTTTGCCCGTACACGATGTGCTGGATCGTATTTATGCGCAAGGGCGGATTTTTGAGGCGTATGCGCGCGTTGTACCGACTTGGTTGAATCCACAGGTGCAGGCGAATTTGCAGA
>CAYPYQ010000258.1:0-13559 GCA_964414735.1 uncultured Hydromonas sp. | reverse complement strand
GCCGGCACTCGGCAAACAGTGCCTCGATGATGCGCCAAAAGGCATTCTGCGGATGCGCGTAGTACTGCTGTTGCGTGACAGACGCGACGCTCGGTAAAGAACCTAAAATCAATATTTGCGGCGGTTCATCCGGCAAAATACAGTTAAAGCCGTGGGTAAGTGCGTCGTTCATTAGGGATCAGCCGTGACATAAGTGAATTGTTTAATTGTAGGTTAATCGTAAGCGATTTGGGCTACCATACAGCATCATTATTTTACGGAGGTTGTCATGTCAAATGTTCCTAATGCACCATTCCCTGCACAAGTCAAAATTCCCGCTACCTACATTCGAGGCGGCACATCCAAAGGCGTGTTTTTCCGTTTGCAGGATTTGCCGGAATCCTGCCAAAAGCCAGGCGCAGCACGTGATAAATTATTCATGCGCGTCATCGGCAGCCCCGATCCGTATGCGGCGCACATTGATGGTATGGGTGGCGCGACCTCGAGCACGTCCAAATGTGTGATTTTGTCCAAAGCCAGCGTGCCGGATCACGACGTAGACTATCTGTATGGTCAAATTTCGATTGACAAGGCTTTTGTGGACTGGTCGGGTAACTGTGGCAATCTGTCCACCGCCGCCGGTGCATTTGCGATTCACGCGGGCTTAGTTGACCCTGCGCGTATTCCAGAAAACGGCGTGGCCGTGGTGCGCATCTGGCAGGCAAATATTCAAAAAACCATCATCGCGCACGTACCCGTGACCAACGGTCAGGTACAAGAAACGGGTGATTTTGAGCTGGACGGTGTGACCTTCCCTGCGGCGGAAATCGTATTGGAGTTCATGGATCCGTCGGATGATTCAGAAGACGGCGGTTCAATGTTCCCTACCGGCAAACTGGTGGATGATTTGGACGTACCGGGCATCGGCACATTTAAGGCGACCATGATCAGCGCGGGCATTCCCACAGTGTTTGTGAATGCTGCCGACATTGGCTACAAAGGCACTGAACTGCGCGAGGACATCAACTCTGACCCTGAGAAATTGAAATTCTTTGAGGCGATTCGTGTCGCCGGCGCACTGCGTATGGGGCTGATCAAAACCCCTGAAGAAGCCTTGACGCGCCAGCACACGCCGAAAATCGCCTTTGTCGCACCGCCGACGACTTACACCGCCTCCAGTGGCAAAACCATTGCGGCGGGTGACGTTGACCTATTGGTGCGCGCGCTATCGATGGGCAAACTGCACCACGCGATGATGGGGACGTGTGCCGTGGCGATCGGCACAGCGGCAGCAGTGCCGGGCACGCTGGTCAACCTCGCGGCAGGTGGCGGCGAGCGTACCGCAGTGCGTTTCGGCCATCCATCGGGCACTTTGCGCGTCGGCGCGGAAGCCAAGCAAGTCAACGGTGAATGGACGGTGACCAAAGCGATTATGAGCCGTTCCGCGCGTATCATTATGGAAGGCTGGGTACGTGTGCCAGGTGATAGTTTCTAAGGGAATAAGTAAGGGCGCATGGCATGCGCCCTTTCCTATCTCATCATAAAAAACCAGAAAAAAGGGGCGCAATCATGCGCCCCTATATTATTGGATCAAGCTAATTACTCCGCATCCTGAGGGATCGGTTTTTTCAGCACAAACAGCATGGCTGCCGTAACCAATGTACCGATCACAATCGCAGCAATGTACGGTAACAGATTATCCACCGCATTCGGAATCGGCAACACAAAAATACCCCCGTGCGGCACGTGCAATTTCGCACCGAATACCATCGACAGCGCACCCGCTACAGCAGAGCCGGTCATCAGCGCCGGAATCACGCGCAACGGATCACGCGCCGCGAATGGAATCGCGCCTTCGGTCACGAATGCGATACCGAGTACAGCGGCAGCACTACCGGCTTTGCGCTCTTCTTCAGTGAAACGATTTTTGAACAAGTACGAAGCCAAAGCCACGCCCAGCGGTGGGGTCATACCCGCAGCCATGACAGCGGCCATTGGCGCGTATACTTGACTGGCGAGCAGGCCAACGGCGAACGTGTATGCCGCTTTGTTGATCGGGCCACCCATATCAAACGCCATCATCGCACCGATGATCAGGCCGAGCACAACTGCGCTGGAGGTTTGCATGCTGGTCAACCATGCGGTCATGGCTTTGAGCAAGCCAGATACCGGCACGCCGACCACGTAGAACATGATCAAACCGACCACCAAGGTACTGATCAACGGCAGTATGAGCACCGGTTTCAGCCCCGCCAAATTACGCGGCAACTTGATAGCGCCATTGAGCCATTTGGTGAAATAACCGGCCAAGAAACCGGAAATAATCCCGCCCAAAAAGCCCGATCCCGTGATCCCCGCCAAAATACCACCGATCATACCCGGTGTCAGACCCGGACGATCTGCAATCGAATACGCAATGTAGCCGGACAATACGGCCACCATCAGCCCAAAGCCACCCTTCGCACCGATGGTGAATACATTGGCCCAGAACGTGGTCCAAGCAGTCGGCTCCATCTTCGAGCCATCCAGCGCCATTGCCGGATCGTAGGCATAAATCCCACGCGCGGCAAAACCGATGGCGATCAATAAACCACCCGCCACCACGAACGGAAGCATGTACGATACGCCCGTCATCAGATGCTTGTATGCACCTTTTAAACCTTCACCTGCCATGTTGCTCTCCTGTGTGCAATGTAATTGAATACTCAGTGAATGATTAGGATTCCAATGCAGTGGTAATCAAACCTGCGCCGTCTTTGATCGCCGCTTTGCTGCCGGTTGAGTAGACTTTTTTACCACCAAAACGGCTCAAGTCCACATTGGTATCGGCGGCAATGATCACCACGTCCGCCGCTTCGATATCGCTCGCGGTCAATTGATTTTCCGCGCCGACCGAACCTTGGGTTTCCACTTTGATCTTGTGACCGAGTTTTTTCGCGCCGGCTTCCAGACCTTCAGCGGCCATGTAAGTGTGCGCAATACCGGTTGGGCAAGAAGTGATTGCTACGATATTTGCCATGGTGTTTCTCCTTTCAGGTAAATTCAGGTACACATAATTACAACATTAATTCACACAATCAAACTCGATGGACAGGAAGGTTACTCCACTATACCACCACGCCCATCGTGTTTCAAAAAATTACGGCAGCGACTCAATGACAACCTGCGCCTGCCACTGCTCCAGCACATCCTTAGGTGGTAAATCACGAATGAAATTGGTGATCGCGCTCAATGAAAATGCCGTGCCCAATGACGCGCACTCACCCAGCGGCAGATTTTTGCAAAAGCCCGCGACCATCCCTGCCACCATCGCATCGCCCGCACCGACAGTCGATTTCACATCCACTTTCGGAGGCCGTGCGATCAGAGCCTCATGGTCACGCACAAACATCGCACCGTCACCGCCCATCGATACCACGATCAACTGAGTTTTATCATTGAGCAGTGCACGCGCACTGACCAAAACCTGACCAATGCCTTTGAGCGGTTTGCCCACCAGCTCGCTCAGCTCGTCAATGTTCGGCTTAATCACATCCGGTCCGGCAGCCAAACCCAAACGCAACGCCTCACCACTGGTGTCTAAAATCACTTTGCAACCTTTGGCTTTCACACGGGTAATCATCTGCGCATACGAATCCGCCGGCAAATTGTCCTGCAAACGCCCACCGAGGATGAACCACTCACACGCATCAGCCATTTGATCGAGCTGCACCATCAATGCGGCCACATCATCGGCATTCGGCTTCACGCCCGAAGCATTGATGTCCGTGGTTTGCTGCTCGGCTACATCAATGATTTTCACATTCACGCGGGTTTCACCGGCAGTACGGACAAAGCGATCTTCGATCCCTTTGCGGCTGAACGTTTGCTCAAACAAAGCGGTGTTTTGCTCGCCTAAAAATCCGGTCGCTACCACCGGCACACCATAGTCCGCCAGACGCAGTGCCACGTTCACACCTTTGCCACCCGCATCAAAGCGCATGCTGTGGCAGCGATTAACCTTGCCCACAATCAAATGATCCAATGTCACGGTTTGATCAATCGCGGGATTGGTGGTCAAGGTTGCGACCTTACATTCTTTCACTGCACGTCCTTTTTGTTTTGATGTACTCATAATGCACGTACCTCATCGGCAGTTTTGCATGCCAGCGCTTTTTGTGCCAGCGCCTTTAAATCACGCAGTGCGACACGGCGCAACTGCGCTTTGATAGTCGGGATCGTCGGCACGGTGATGCTCAATTCGGTCACACCCAAGCCGGTCAAAATTTCCGCACCGCGCACATCGCTGGCCGCACCACCACACACACCGACCCATTTACCCTCGGCTTTGGCCGCACGCACGGTCATGTCGATCATGCGCAGTACCGCCGGATTGAGCGCATCGGCTTGCTTGGCCAACTGCGGATGCACCCGATCCATAGCTAAAGTGTATTGGGTCAAATCATTGGTACCGATGGAGAAAAAGTCCACCAATTTGGCAAACTGATCAGCCAGAACCGCAGTAGACGGCACTTCGACCATAATGCCCAGTTCGATTTTCGGTGCGTTCAATTCCGCACGAATGGCGTCGCACTGAGTAATCACCTGCTCAATTTCCGAAACCGTACTGATCATCGGGAACATCACTCGGATATTGCCAACGTCGCGTGCCGCACGGTAGATCGCACGCAGCTGCGGCTCGAACAAATCCGGGCGCGCCATACACAGGCGAATCCCGCGAATACCGAGGAAGGAGTTATCCTCTTTCGGCAAATTCAGATGCGGCACTTGTTTGTCACCGCCAATGTCCAGCGTACGTATGGTCAACGGACGGCCTTTCAGTGCGCGCGCCATATCGCAGTACACTTGGTATTGTTCTTCTTCGCTTGGCGTTTCGCCGGACTCAAGGAATAAAAACTCGGTACGCATCAAGCCCACGCCCTCTGCACCGTATTCAACCGCTTGCTCCGCATCCGCCACGCGGTTCACATTGGCAAACACTTCAATGTGCTGGCCATCGGTGGTCACGGCACTGCTCAAGCGTTCGGCAAAGTCGATATTCAACTGACGCTCGACTTCTTCGTGCAGCGCTTGTGCGCTGGCAATTTCCGCATCGGTCGGATTCAAATACAACGCGCCGTTAAACCCATCCAAAATACATGGCGTACGCGGCGCAATGTCTAAAATCGCATCGCCCGCCGCAACAATCGCCGGAATACCCATCGCACGGGCAATGATCGCGGTATGCGAGGTCGGGCCGCCTTTGGCCGTGATAAACCCGAGGATCATATCGGGATCAAGATTGGCCGTATCGGACGGGGTCAAATCATCAGCCACGAGCACTGAAGGCTCTTGCGCATTCATGGTCGGTGCATCGTCAATGTGCAGCAGTTGACGCAAAACGCGCTGCGCCACATCGCTCAAGTCCACCGCGCGTGCGGCCAAAACGGCATCATCGAGTTTGGTAATCTGTGCAATGCGGCTGTCAATCACATGCTGCCATGCCCACGCAGCGCTGTGCTTTTGCTCAATCAAAACCTTGGTGTTATTGAGCAATTCATCGTCTTGCAAAAACTCCGCATGCGCGAGGAAAATCGCCGCTTGCTTCGAACCGAGGCGATTTTTCACCTCTTGGTAATTGGTTTGCAGCGCCTGATGTGCGCTCACCACGGCTTTATCAAACGCAATCAATTCTGAAGTCGGATCGGACGGCTCATCCTCAACCACGATTTTTTTCGCTGCGTGTTGGGTAATCGGCCCATAGACGATACCATCAGAGGCGGCAACCCCACTGGCGAATACCGGTGTGGTTTCGGCTTTCCATTGCAAACGATCGCGATCGAGCTGCACCGCAGGGGTTTCCTCATGCTCATCGCCCTCACCCAAACCGCTGTCAATCGCGGCTTTCAACGCCTCCAAAGCCTGCTCGGCATCCACGCCCTGCGCGGATACTTTAATCTTCGCACCATTACCCACACCCAGTTGCAGCAGATTCACCAGACTCTTCGCATCAGTAACCTGCTCATCGAAACGCAGGCGAATATTGGATTGGAATTGTTTGGCCAATGTCACCAGCTCCGTCGCAGGCCGTGCGTGCAAACCGGTTGGATTTTTAATGATGGTTTCAAATGACAGCGGAAAGTCGGACAATGATGCCACCGGCGCCGGCTCAGGACGTGCGCCGGTGAGCGCCTCGATGATATCGGCCGGATTGGCGGTTTTGGACAAGCGTTGCGCTTCCTCTTCATCGGAAACCACGCGCGTGAGTTTGCGCAAAATATCTAAATGTTCATTGGATTTGGCCGCGATACCGACCAGCAGATATACGGTGTCTTCGTCATTCCACGCGACACCTTCGGGGATTTGCAGCACCGCGATGCCGGTGTTCAGAATGAATTCACGATTTTCCGGCATCCCATGCGGAATCGCGATGCCGTTGCACAAATACGTATTGGCCACTTGCTCCCGCGCAAACATACTTTCGATATAGCGCGGATCAATGTTGCCCGAGTTAACCAACAATTGCGCCACTTGCTCGATCGCATCGTGTTTGTTTTGCGCTGTGGCGTTTAGACGCACCTGATTCAGATTTAATGCCAACATACCCACCTCCATTTTTGTGACCGGTATGAAATCTCATTTATCCTTCTGCTGATTCAAAATGTAAACGATTACACACCCATTGTCAACACATTTTACAAAAAAACATTTGCATGCTTTATACACAAGCCCGTGATTTCTGAATTAAATATCGGTTTATTTTGGATAATTTTTGAATGGCTTACCGTCATATCCCACACCGATGCTGTATATTATGCACCTAAATTGTGCGTTGATTAAAAAAATAACCGTATATCCAAAGAATTAAATCCATTCCGCAAAACGAACGATTGTAAGCATAACTTAATTCATTGGCTTATAATGGTTCATTAAAATATTATTTCATTTTTCTCATTATTATTAATTAGATAGAACAATTATGGCCAGCATTAAAGACGTCGCGAAAGCCGCCGGTGTATCTACAGCTACCGTCTCACGCGTGATCGCCAACAAAGGTTACATTACGGATGAGAAGCGTGCGCTGGTTTTGCACGCCATCGCCGAACTCAATTATCGCCCTAATCTCATCGCGCGCAGCCTGCGTGCGCAAACCAGCACCAAAATCGGCCTGATCGTCTCCGATATTCGCAACCCGTTTTTCACCGCGATCGCACGCGCCGTCGAGGACGCCGCATACGAGCGCGGCTACTCAATCATTATTTGCAACACCGATGAGAACCCTGAAAAAGAGCTGATGTATCTGAACCTGATGCACGATGAAAACGTCGCCGGCGTGATCTTCTCCCCGACCCAGCAGTTCGGCTCAACACGTAAACCGTACCACGCACACATTCCATTTGTCATCATTGACCGTCGTGTGGAAAACAATCCGAACTACGATACAGTGATGCTGGATAATGTTGCCGCAGCGTACACATTGACCAAGCACATGTTGGCTCAAGGCTGTCGCCGTCTGGTCGGTTTTTTTGGCGACACCAGTACCACTGGTTTTGATCGTCGCGAAGGATTTGAACGCGCCATTCGTGATGCCGATTTGGATCATTGTGGTGCACACTTCATTGCGCCACGCATTGAACAAGGCTACCAAAGCACTATGGAGCTGCTGCGTAGCAACATCAAACCCGACGGCATTTTCACCAGTAACAACCTCATCACCGTCGGCGCATTCCAAGCCCTGCGTGCAAACAACATCCGCATTCCGCAGGACATTGCATTGGTCGGATTTGACGAAACCACATGGGGCAATGTGGTCGAACCACCGTTGACCATCATCAGTCAGCCAACGGAAGACATCGGACGCTCCGCAATCGAGCTGCTGCTGCAACGTATTGAAACACCGAATCGTCCGCACAAAAAACTCATCATGCAAGGCAGCTTGCAAATCAAAGGCTCCAGCCTCAAACAAAAAACATAAACGCAAAGCCACTTGCATCAGCCCAGCACTGCGTATAGCATAGCGTCACCACAAAAATAAATAGGAGACGCTATGTTTTTCAATCGCCCTTGGTCCGACTGGATCGCACAATACGAGCAAAGCCATCAGCACCCGATGAACCGCCTGACGCACACCTTCGGTATACCGTTGGTCGCGCTGTCTGTGGCGCTGCTCATCCTCTCGATTTTCATCCCTTCGCTCTTGCGCATCGGTGTGATGCTATTCCTCATTGGCTGGATTTTTCAATTCATCGGTCATGCCTTTGAAGGTAAAAAGCCGGAATTTTTCAACGACTGGCGATTTTTATTTGTCGGACTGCGCTGGTGGTTCATGAAAATCAGTGGCAAAGTTTAAGTGCGACATACGGTAAAAAAGCGTTCAATCACTCGAACGCTTTTTTATTGAATATGCTCATTCAAACCCATCAAACTCATTCCGGTTTCACCTGCAACCAGAATGTCACCGGTCCATCGTTCACCAACGACACCTGCATATCCGCTGCAAATTCGCCCGTCTCAACCACGCTGTGCTCCGAACGCGCCTTCACCACCCAATCTTCATACAAAAATTGAGCCAGCTCCGGCTCCGCCGCCGGCGTGAAACTCGCGCGTGTGCCACTGTTGGTATCCGCCGCCAAGGTGAACTGCGATACGACCAGCAAACCGCCATGCGCACCATGACCGTCGATATTTTGTACCGAGCGGTTCATCTTCCCCGCCTCATCCGAGAACACCCGATACGCCAAAACTTTTTTCAACAATTTCGCGCCGATGGCCGGCGTATCGTTTTTCTCCGCACACAGCAACACCAGCAACCCTTGCTCGATTTGCCCCGTGATGCGATCATCAACAGTAACGGATGCGCGTTTGACGCGTTGGATCAATGCAATCATGATTTAATTATACGCCACCATCACTTTAGCAAAACGGCGCTTACCGACCTGAATCACATACTCACCCGCCGCCAAGCGCAGTTGTTTGTCTTTAACCGCTTCGCCGTCGATTTTACAGCCACCTTGGTCAATCGCACGATTGCCTTCGGATGAGCTGGCGACCAGCCCCGCCGCTTTGAGCAGCGCGCCCAGCGGCATGCCTTCGGCATCTACGGTCACAGTGACGTTTTCAATATCATCGGGAATGCCGCCTTTGGCACGATGGTTAAACGCGGCCAAAGCCTCTTCTGCCGCCTGCTGATTGTGAAAACGCGCCACGATCTCTTGCGCCAGCAGTACCTTAATGTCGCGCGGATTACGACCGTCGGCGACCTCTTGTTTGTACTGTGCGATTTGTTCAAGCGACACAAACGAGAGCAAGTCGTACCACGTCCACATCATGTCATCGGAAATACTCATGACTTTGCCAAACATCTCATTCGGCGCTTCGGTGATGCCAACGTAGTTATTTTTTGACTTGGACATTTTGTCCACGCCGTCCAAGCCCACCAGCAGCGGCATGGTCAGGATACATTGCGCCTCCTGACCGTATTCTTTTTGCAGTTCGCGACCGACCAGCAGATTGAATTTTTGATCCGTACCACCCAGCTCCAGATCGGATTTGAGCGCTACCGAATCATAGCCCTGCATTAGCGGGTATAAAAATTCGTGAACGGAAATCGGCACGCCGCCTTTATAACGTTTGGTGAAATCCTCGCGCTCAAGCATACGCGCCACGGTGTAACGCGAAGCGAGCTGAATCATACCGCGCGCGCCCAGCGGATCGCACCACTCGGAGTTGTAACGGATTTCGGTTTTTTGCGGATCGAGAATCAAGCTCGCTTGCTCATAGTAGGTCTTCGCATTCGCCTCGATTTGCTCGCGGGTCAGCGGCGGACGCGTCGCATTGCGTCCAGACGGATCGCCAATCATGGAGGTGAAATCGCCAATCAGAAAAATCACGGTGTGACCCAAATCCTGCAATTGGCGCAGTTTATTCAGTACCACGGTATGCCCGAGGTGAATGTCCGGCGCAGTCGGATCCAGACCGAGCTTGATGCGCAGCGGCACGCCGGTCGCCGCGCTACGGGCGAGTTTTTGCACCCATTCGTTTTCCACCAATAACTCATCGCAACCACGCTTGGTCACGGCCAAAGCCTGCTTCACCACATCGGTGACGGGATATTGTGCTGTGGTGGTCGATACTGTTTGCGCCTGCTCTGTCATACGAAATCCATCAATTTAAAATATATTTGAAAGGCGTTATTGTACCAACTTGCGCTGCACAATGCGCCCCAATAAACAGCGAAATCTCACCCTGATAATGCTAAAATTACGCCAATTTTCAATCATTCGAGCATCAACATGAACCAAAACGAACTGAAACAACTCGTGGCACAAAAAGCCATCGAATACGTCCCGCACAACGCCATCATCGGCGTCGGCACCGGCTCCACCGCCGATCTATTCATCGACGAACTGGCGAAAATCAAGGATAACATCATCGGCGCCATTGCCAGCTCCAACCGCACCGCCGAGCGTTTGGCGGGCTACGGCATCAAAGTATTTGACGTGAACGAAGTGCGTGAGGTCCCCGTATACATCGACGGCGCAGATGAAATCGACCCGTGCGGCTACATGATTAAAGGCGGCGGCGCGGCGCATACCCGTGAGAAAATCTGCGCCTCGGTCGCGCAAAAATTCATTTGCATCGCCGACGCAAGCAAAGAGGTGGACGTGCTGGGCAAATTCCCTTTACCCGTTGAAGTCGTGCCGCTCGCGCGCGAAGCCGTTGCGCGTCGCCTGACCGCAATCGGCGGCCTACCGATCTGGCGCGTGAAAGACGACGCACCGATTGTCACCGATAATGGCTGCCACATTCTCGATGTACACGGATTGCAAATCACCGATCCACTCGCATTGGAGCGCGAACTGACTTTGATCCCAGGTGTACTGACCGTCGGCATTTTCGCACTCAACCCCGCGCACGTTGCGCTGATTGCCACGGCGGATGGCGTAAAAGAGCGGATTTATCGCTAAACATGATTCAAAAAAATAAAGGGCGCACGATGCGCCCTTTATTTTATAAATGCGGTTCCTGTATTTCAAACCGATGCATCACACACGCCTCATCGTGAATCACCTCAGATGAAACCTGCATATCCTGCGCCCCCACGCGACTGAGCGCTTTTGGCCAAAAGGCAGCAGCAGGCTGATTCTCACGCAAGTAATAAATTTCCCAACGACCGGCATAATGTTTGAAAAGCTCCGTCAAAGCAGCCACACCCAACCCTCGCCCTTGATAACGCCGTAAGATAAAGAAATAGCCCAAGCTATAGTCATACTGCGCATCCAGCAGCTCATCGTCCACCACGGCAAAACCGATCAACGCACCATCCAGATACAACAAATACGGATGCACGGCGCTACGTGCGAAATACTCGGCTTTCGGCTGTAATTTAAATCGTCCATCCGACTGTACTGCCAGAGGATACCATTGGCTCAGCTCGTACATATACAACTGCATCAATTGCTCGATGCAGTCAAACTCAGCTTGCTTTTCGGCCAGATGCAGAGAAATGCTCATCCAATATTTTTCCTAAAAACTCAATTCGTCAAAATCGGATACTGCCCAATATACGTTGGATTCTCGGCCTGCTGACGCATAAAATCCGCCACGTCTTTGCGCGAAATCATATTGACCCATGCGCCTTTTGTCGGTTCGGCCAGCACGCGGTAGCGACCGGTCAATGTACCATTGGTCAATATCCCCGGCCGCACGAACATGACGTTCGGATACTGCGCCGCGAGCATTTTCTCCATTAGGGTTTTTTCCGCATAGACCTCACCGAGCAACAATTTAAACGCCGTTTTCGCTGGCCACGCGGTGTATTTCATGCTGTCACCTGCGCCAAACCCGGTCAATACGATCAGCGGTGGCTGTGCGCCGGTGGCTTTAATCGCATTCAAAATGACTTTCCCCGACTGCATGAATAGGCCGCTTGCCTTCAAACTTTTGCCCAAACCCAGCGTGACCAAAACCGCATCCACGCCGTCGATGGCCTGTGCGATGTCCGCTTCATTCAGCGCACTGCCGACGATTTTATGCACGCGCTCATGATTGGGAATCGTTGCAACACTGCGCGACAAAGTGTTGACCGTATGACCGTGTTCGAGCAATTGTTTGACCAGTTCCAAACCCACGCCGGCTGATGCACCGATGACTGCGAATTTCATCATTCTTAGCTCCTAATCTTTATGTTCATCTAATTCATTAATCAATGTTGAAACTGTTTGTGTAAATAGCGAACTAAACAACAAATTTCCAGATGTTGCATACTCCAACAGCTCAATCCCTTTTTCAATTAAAGGCACAGAATCGTCTATAGTGACAAACTGATTTTTAACAACTTTTCTTTTGTAAGCCCAATTCGGATTTTTAACAAAAAAACTATGATGAAGCAATTCGCCCAATCTACCATGTATTGATGCAAGTTCTTTAGTAACGGGGGTATATCGAGATGAAAAAACCATATCATCAAATCTCATTAATTGAATTCTCTCCTTAGAATGCTCTGGACACAGTTTCCCCAAGTTTTTCATTAATTTACTTGCCACATACTCTTTACCACAAATATCCATTCTGCCTAAGTATTCTGCCGCTGCACAAATATATTCATTTAACCTAGCCTCTATTCCAAAGCGTAAATCAAGTGCTGAATAGAGCAATGCTGCAACATCACCATTCTCTTTAAACTTAGAAAGATTACTTTTCGAGCGCTCTAAAAAATTATGGGCTCCTGCACCATATTTATAGAGAACATCTCCAATATCCATAGATATCCTTTAATATAAACGCATACCCGCCTGACGCAGCATCCCCGTCAAGGCAATCAGTGGTAATCCGACCAGCGCGGTTGGATCGTCGGACTCGACTTTTTCGAGTATGGTGATGCCGAGCGCTTCAACCTTCGCACTGCCCGCACAATCATACGGCTGCTCGATGCGCAGATACGCGGCCAGCTCATCATCCGGCAGATCGCGGAAGGTGGTTTTGGTAATGATGTTTTCCAGTTGATAGCTATCATTACGCGCGTCGTACAGACACAAGGCGCTGTGGAACAACGCGGTTTTGCCACGCATCATTTGCAGTTGCGCCAATGCTTTATCAAAGCCACCCGCCTTGCCGATTTGCTCACCATTAACCGTAGCGACCTGATCCGCGCCGATGATGAGTGCATTGGGATGACTTTGCGCAATGTGGCGCGCTTTTTCCAGCGCCAGACGCAGCGCGGTTTCCGGTGGGGTTTCGCCTGCTTTCGGTGTTTCATCGATTTTCGGACTGACGACGGTGAACGGTAGGCGCAGACGCTCCAGCAGTTCGCGGCGATACGGTGAGGACGAGCCTAAAATCAGCTCGGGTTGGTTCATCTCAGGTTGACTCATTTGCGTCATAAAACCTCTGTTATAATTAAAAAAGTAAATGAATTATCGCAGTTTCTGCATACAAGCAGAAGTTTAACCGAAAGCCTTTATGACCGCACAAACCGTTACCCCTTGGCAAACCGACGTATTCGCGCTGTGTAAAGACCACGCGCAGCAATCCGGCGAATTGCCCATCGCGCTCCTCACCCGATTGGGCAGCGACTTGAGCCGCCACGATGGCGCTTTGCA
>CAYPYQ010000257.1:0-1521 GCA_964414735.1 uncultured Hydromonas sp. | reverse complement strand
TGGGTTAAAGTCAAAATTCCCGACCAATACAAAAACATCACCGACGATCCGGTGTACCAATCGTTGTCCTCCATTTTTGTAGACAATCCGAATTTAACGGCACAGGCTGCACCTGTGGTGAAAAAGCGTGTCAACGGTTCGGGATTTATCATCAGCACCACCGGACGCATCGCCACCAATTACCAGTGGATCAAAGATGCTCACGAAGTCGTCGTGATTTTGGCCGATAAACGCCAATTTAAAGCGCGCATCAATCGCGTCGAACCTAAAAACGATTTGGCGATCTTACAGATTGCCGCTAATGACTTGCCCGCCATCGGGCTGGCGCGTCAGGTTGAGGAAGGCGAAGGCGTCATCGCCGTCGGTGCGAACAAAAGAGGTATTTCAGTTGGCGTGGTCGTCAGCACGCCGACACAGACACCTGCCATTGGTTTGGTCAGCGATGTCACCGTCAGTCGAGACAACAGTGGCGGACCGCTGCTCAACATCTACGGCCAAGTACTGGGCGTCAACTCGACACTCACCCGCGCTCCCATGGGGTTATACCGTCACGTATCACTGAGCAAACTCAGCTCGGACAGCAAAGAAAATTCAGCGGAATCTGTCAATTTATTGTCTCAAGTCGGCTTCACCGCACGCAATCTCGATCAGGCACAAAGCGCCGCCTTGGGTTTACCAAATGCCGCGGGTGCTTTCGTCACCCAAGTGCGCAATGGCAGTCTGGCCGCGACCGCCGGACTACAAAAAAATGACGTCATCGTTGCACTGGAAACCCAAAGCGTGGTGGACGCGTCCGATCTGAACGCCCTGACCGATTTTCTGCGTCAAGACAGTCAAGCGAGCATCCGCGTATTTCGCGCCGGCGACTATCTTGAGCTGAACCTGAGCAATCACAAAGTACAAGCCACCCCGCCGAGTTGGACTTGGCAACGTCTGGGACTGCGCGTGCGCGCCCTGACCACGGCGCAAAAAGATTTGCTGAACATCACCAGCGGCGTGATCGTCACCGAGGTACAAGGCTCAGCACAGGAAAACGGCTTAGCCGCGGGCGACATATTGGTCACCATCAATCAAATGCCGCTGAACAGCAGCGTGCAGCTCAATCAAATTGCGCAAGCACTGAACCCGAACGATACCGTTGCGCTATACGTGATTCGCGGTGAAATGCGTCAATTCATCACCCTGACCGCAGGCGAATGATAATCCATGGCTGAGCGCATCACCCTTTTCCTCTACGGCAAAGAGACCTGCCATCTGTGCCACGACATGTGGGCGGACGTGCAATTATTCACACAGCACAATACCCGCACGATTGAATTGTTGTGGCAGGACATCGAGGATCAGCCCGAGCTTGAAGCGCGCTACGGCCTGCGTATTCCAGTGCTGACGACCCCCGACGAGCAGGTGATTTGCGAAGGCCGACTGGATGCAGCCGCACTACGGCAGCACCTCGGGTCAGCATAAATTCTTTCATGAAATCATGATATTAGCGCACTACCGTGCGTTTTTTATCTTCACGAT
>CAYPYQ010000256.1:0-2813 GCA_964414735.1 uncultured Hydromonas sp. | reverse complement strand
CTGTTTGAAACGCCGCTCTCGCCGGTAGCGAAGGAGCGGCTCAAAGTGATGTACGAGACGACCGATGGCTTTGAGGTCGCGCGGCGCGATTTGCATTTGCGCGGTGCGGGCGAGTTTCTCGGCGTGCGCCAGTCGGGCTTGCCGCTGTTGCGCTTTGCCGATTTGGAAACCGATATTGCGCTGCTTGAGCAGGCGCGCGACGCGGCCGATTGGCTGATGGCGCATGATCCAAATACTGCACACATGCATTTGCAGCGTTGGCTTGGTAATCGTGCGGAATTGCTGTCGGTGTAGATGAGAAAAAAGGGGAAACGATGTCTTTGACGGAACTTCGATACGCGGTTGCGTTGGCGCGTGAGAAACATTTTGGGCGCGCGGCGGCCGCGTGCTTTGTCAGTCAGCCGACGCTCTCTGTGGCGATCCGCAAACTGGAGTCGGAGCTGGGCGTGACGTTGTTTGAGCGCAGCATGCAGGATGTGCATGTCACGCCGGTGGGTGAGCAGGTGGTCGCGCAGGCGCAGCAGGTACTATCGCAGGTTTCGGCGATTAAGGATATGGTGGTTCAGGGACGTGATCCGCTCAACGGCCCGCTGCATATTGGCGTGATTTATAGCATTGCGCCGTATCTGTTGCCCAATTTAATGGCGCATATGTTCAAAACGCATCCGCAGATGCCGTTGATCGTGCAGGAGCAGTACACGCACAATTTGATTGAGTGGGTCAAACAGGGTAAATTGGATGCCGCGATTTTGGCATTGCCTTTTTCGGATTCTGGTTTGGCGGTGGAGGCCTTGTACGATGAATCGTTCTTCGTGACTATGCCGCAAAGCCATCCGCTGGCGAAAAAGGCGCACATTACCAGTCATGAGTTGCGCAAAGAATCGCTGCTGGTGCTCGGAGCAGGGCATTGCTTCCGCGAACATGTGCTGGAGGCGACGCCGGATGCGCCGTTGTACAAGGTGGAGGAAGATGGTTTGCAGCGCAATTTTGAAGGCTCTTCGCTGGAAACCCTGCGCTATATGGCGGCGGCAGGAATTGGTATTACGGTGCTGCCCGCCTTGGCCGTGCCGAAACACGCGGATGAGGATCATCTGGCGTATGTGCCGTTGATGCATGGCAAAAAATCCGATGCGCATGTGCCGCATCGGCGCATAGTGTTGATTTGGCGTAAAAATTTCAGCCGCGAGGCGGCGTGTCATGCGCTGGCGCAGGCGGTGCGTGAAAGTGGCTTGCACGGCGTGCAATTATTGTCCGCGCCGACGGCTGCGTGATTTTTGAAATGGATGGGTGAGTTGTGGATCGTTTGCGTTTGTACGTGCAATTGACACGTTTGGATAAACCGATTGGGATTTTATTGTTGCTTTGGCCGACGCTGTGGGGGTTGTGGTGGGCTGCGGGTGGCTGGCCACCGTTTAAATTGGTCGTGGTGTTTGTGCTGGGTACGATTTTGATGCGCTCGGCCGGCTGCGTAGTGAATGATTTTGCTGATCGCGAATTTGACCGGCATGTGGAGCGTACGGCGAATCGTCCATTGACTTCAGGTAAAGTTAGCGCGCGCGAGGCGTTGCTATTAGCGTTGGGTTTGACGCTGGCGGCGGCGTGTTTGCTGTTGTTTCTCAATCCGTTGAGTGTGAAGCTGTCGGTGATTGCTGCGATTTTGGCGGGCTCGTATCCATTTTTCAAACGTTTTTTTGCGATTCCACAGGCGTATTTGGGCATCGCGTTTGGGTTTGGTATTCCGATGGCGTTTGCGGCAGTGCAGGGGCACGTACCTGCGGTGGCGTGGTGGTTGCTGATTGCTAATGTGTTTTGGACGATTGCGTACGACACCGAATACGCGATGGTGGATAAAAACGATGATTTGAAAATCGGTATCAAAACCTCGGCGATTACCTTTGGGCGCTACGATGTGGCGGCGGTGATGCTGTGCTATGCGATCTTTTTCGTGATGATGGTGGTTTTGGGTGCGCAAGCGGGTTGGAATTGGATGTATTTCATTTGCTTATCGGTGGCTATCGGTATTGCGGCGTATCACTACTCTCTGATTCGTGGGCGTGAGCGCATGGCGTGTTTCAAAGCGTTTTTGCACAATCATTGGCTCGGCGTGATGGTGTTCATTGGGGTGGCGCTGGGTTCTTTGTAATCGAGTTTGTGACGAACCATTGTGACGAACTATGTAAAAGGCGACCCGGTTAAGGGTCGCCTTTCGTTTTTTATAATATTAATACGGCAAGTATAGCCTTGCCATCGTTGTCTCCTGCCAAACTTCTTTACGAATTCAGCGACATGTTCAAAACGATCGTTGCGAAGTGAACGTCTATCAGACGTGAGTTAATCGGTTTGTGACATGCTCAAACACTTGCGTGTGTGAAGGTTGTGTGACTATATCAAGGCTTATTTACCTTGACAAGCCGGCTTTTTCATCTTTCGTTGCTGCGCTGCAATGTAATAACATGATTCACTGTGTGGTTTTTCTTAAAAAGGAATTTGGTTTTTTAAATAAATTGAATAGAATCAATGCATTAAAATAATTTGGTTAATTCAACAATGTCATTAGTGGGGTTAAGTTCATGTTGCAGCGCAATATGAAAAATTGAATTATTTGTAGAGATTGTGTTGAATTATGTAATTTTGCACACTTTTAGCGATTTCAGGTGTCGGTAAGTGATTTTTAATGGCATTGCGAATCTGTGTGGATGATACGGCGATTGACGGGGTGGGAAACTCGATGAATAGTCCGTGTGCCTGCTCACGCCAGGCGTCGCTTGTGACATCGCAATGGTGTGCTTGATAGTAGTCGCGCAGAGTTGTAT
>CAYPYQ010000255.1:0-3168 GCA_964414735.1 uncultured Hydromonas sp. | reverse complement strand
CAAGGCTTTACACGCCTGCGCACCCGAGTAGTCAAACTCACACGCCTGCCCGATGATGATCGGCCCTGCGCCGATAATCAAGATACTTTTTAGGTCTGTCCGTTTTGGCATTTTTTAAACTCCAACTTTATTTCAATTCAATTTATACAGTTTTTTATCAACATTTATCATGAGTGGCACATTCATGAGTGGCACATTCTACTGACGTATCGCCAACATATTCATCACCAGTTTTATCATAGTGTCTTTTTGCTCAGGTGCAGACTCAGCAATCAGTAAGGCCAATGCCGCCAAACCCACGTCATTGATGACAGGCACGTCCGTCGCATCCATCAATCGCCCGTTTCGGTGCAAAAAATCGACAAACAAATACGCACCGCTGCGCTTATTACCGTCTGCAAACGGGTGATTTTTAATCACGAAATACAACAAATGCGCGGCTTTGGCTTCAATGCTCGGATACGCCGGCTCACCAAATACGCTTTGCGCCAAATTCCCTAACAATGCTGCCAAGCCATCGCCCCGCTCACGCGCAAAGAGATCGGTCGCATCGCCTTTGCGCGTCAAATCTCGTTTTAAATCAGCCAACATCTGCCGCGCTTGTTGCACCGTAGGTAATGTCCCACCCACTTCGGTTTTCGGTTCGGTCAACAACCCTTCATCATACTGTTGCAACAGCACAAACGCATGAGCGTAACGCGTCACTATATCAATCAGCCCGCGCCCTGTTTCAAGCTGTAAATCAGGGCTTTGTGCTGCCTTACGCACCAACTCCAACGCCGCTTGTAATTCATGAGCATTACTTTGTAAACGCTGCTGATTCAGCGTATAACCGCGCGTCAGATGCTCCTTAATCAAACGAGTTGCCCACTGGCGAAAACGCACCCCTTCGGGCGATTTAACGCGGTAGCCAACAGAGATAATCACATCAAGGTTATAATGCAGTACTTCATAGGATTTACCGTCAGCCGCAGTATGTGCAAAATTTGCACATACTGACTCTTTATCCAATTCCTCGACAAACACATTACGCAAATGTTTGGTAATGACTGAGCGTTCACGCCCAAATAATTGGGCTAATTGCTCCTGCCGTAGCCAAACCGTATCCTTTTGAGTATCAAAACGCACCTCTAAAGCGCCCGTGGCATTTTGATAAACCAGATGCTCATCCATACTTTTCCCCGGTATTAACTCAGGCATCTCAAATAAAAACGCTTATTCCTCACCCAAAATATTCATATAACCGCGCATGGTCACACCCATGCCCTGCTCCAAGCACTCCACGATCAGCGCGTGACCGATGGAGACTTCTAAAATATTCGGCAGCGCAACGAATTTGGCCAAGTTGTCCAAATTCAAATCATGCCCTGCATTCACGCCCAAGCCCACTGCTTGTGCCGCCTCAGCCGCTTTTCCAAACTGCGCCAAAATTGCGTCATTTTGCGCTGTACCGTAGGTTTCGGCGTAGGGCTCGGTGTACAGTTCGACACGATCTGCACCCAGTTCCTTTGCCAACGCAATATTCGGGCAGTCGTAATCGACAAACAGGCTCACGCGTATGCCCGCCGCTTTTAGCTCGGCACACACCTCGCGCAAAAATGCGGCGTTCTTTTCCAAATCCCAGCCGTGATCCGAGGTGACTTGATTCGGATCGTCAGGCACCAAGGTGCATTGTGCCGGTTTGACCGCGAGCACCACATCGAGGAACTCACGCGTCGGATTGCCTTCGATATTCAATTCCGCACCATGACGATCGCACAGTACTTTGAGCTCATGCGCATCCGAGTAGCGCGCGTGACGTTGATCGGGACGCGGATGCAGCGTGATGCCATGTGCACCGAGCTGTAAAAATCGCTCGGCAAACGCTACCACGTCAGGATAATTGCGCCCACGTGAGTTGCGAATCAACGCGATTTTATTGATGTTGACCGATAATTGCGTCATTGATTTCACTCCATCGTAGCGGTTGCCAAACGCAGCCCAAAGCCCAAAAACATCATGCCCACCGTACCCGTTCCCACCGCCATCCACAGCGGTCGTGCGCGGAAGGTAGCTGCCAATTTGTCGCCCGAGAAAATCAGCACAGACAGATAAATCATGCTACACGCCTGCAAAATTGCCGCCAACACCAAGAATGCGAGCAATGGATGCGGTGCATCGGCTCGGACAAACTGTACAAAAAATGACACGCAAAACAAAATCGCTTTCGGGTTGATTAAACTGATGAGCAAAGCTTTAACAAAAGGTGACTGTTCTTTTTGCGCCACCTGCTCCAGTCGTCCTTCATGTGCATCGACCGTGCTGTTTTGTTCGAGCTGGCTTTGCGACAAAATCCCCGTGCGATTTTTCCAAATTTGATACGCACCAACCAGCATTTTAAAACCCAAAAATGCCAGATACATGCCACCGACCACTTTCAGCATGGTGAACACTGCCGGCGCAGTTTTAAACACCGTCGCCGCACCCAAGGCTGCCAGAAGCATCAGAATCGAATCACCGACGAACACCCCCAGTGCTGCACGATAGCCATCGCGTATACCTTTTTGAGCCGCTGTGCTCAATACAAACATGGAGTTCGGTCCGGGCAATAAAATCACTGCGATCGTACCGATGATAAAGGTGGTCAGACTGGTGATGCCCAATTCCATGAAGATTCCTTAGCAACGGATGGTTTAGCCACGCGCCGCAGTCATATTATCAACAAAACGGTCAAACAAATACGCGATGTCGTGCGGCCCTGGAGATGCCTCCGGATGACCTTGGAACGAAAACGCCGGTTTGTCGGTGAAGGTGATGCCCTGCAAACTGCCGTCAAATAACGACACATGCGTCACGCGCACATTCGCGGGCAAGGTTTTTTCATCCGCCGCAAAACCGTGGTTTTGTGAAGTGATCGCCACGCGACCGCTGTCCAAATCTTTTACCGGATGGTTCGCGCCGTGATGGCCGAATTTCATTTTCAAGGTCTTCGCACCGGAAGCCAAAGCCAAAATCTGATGACCCAAGCAAATACCGAACACCGGCAGATTTTTATCCAAAAATTCGCGCGTCGCGGCAATCGCATAATCACATGGCTCCGGATCGCCAGGACCATTCGAGAGGAACACGCCGTCCGGATTCATCGCCAACACTTCGGAGGCAGGCGTCTGCGCCGGTACGACGGTAATC
>CAYPYQ010000254.1:0-3049 GCA_964414735.1 uncultured Hydromonas sp. | reverse complement strand
TGTTTGGCGCGTTCTGGATCTTGGCTAATGTATTCCCACGCGCCGGTTGGCGTCATGGTTTTACGCGCGTCGCGCCACATGCGCATCAAATGCCCGCGTATCATCGGGTATTTCACCCGTTGCGCCGAGTACACATACCAGCTGTACGATGCGCCACGCGGACAACCGCGCGGTTCGTGATTCGGTAAATCGGGGCGTGTGCGCGGATAATCGGTTTGCTGAGTTTCCCAGGTAATCAAACCGTTTTTCACATACACCTTCCAGCTGCACGAGCCGGTACAGTTCACGCCATGCGTGGAACGCACGATCTTATCGTGCTGCCAGCGGCTGCGGTATGCGTTTTCCCATTTGCGGTCTTCATCCACCACCGCCCCATGCCCGTCTGAAAACGTGCTTTTAACTTTGCCAAGAAAGTTTAATCTGTCTAAAAAGTGGCTCATACTGCCTCTCTATGGTCTGATAAAAAATGCCGTCCTACTGGGTACAATTCCCTCAAGGTACGGCATCAGTTTAGATAGAAGCGGTACGAAAACCCATTCTCTGAATGTGGTGTCTATCGTGTGCAATGGGTGAGGAGCTGACTAATCCTTTTGGGGGAGGTGATCATTTTGGACCAAGCAGCCCATGATCAAAAGAACAACTTCGAGATGTTTAATCTATAAATTTGATCAATACTTCAAAAGCCGACCTTGGCTTTTATTGACCGTATGTAAGATCAGCAAAACAGCGAAAGAAAATACCAGCAGTCCCGCGGACAGCCAATGCGCCTGCGCATATTCCAGCCCCTCGACGTGCTCATAAATGGCGATGGAGACAACTTGGGTTTTGTCGGGGATATTGCCACCGATCATCAGTACGATGCCAAACTCGCCAACGGTGTGCGCAAAGCCAAAAATAGCTGCGGTTAAAATACTGGATTTGGCAATCGGCAAAACCACCGTGAAAAAGCGGTTGATCGGCCGCGCGCCCAAAGAATATGCGGCCTCCAAAATATCCGAATCGATAGATTCAAAGGCATTTTGCAAAGGCTGCACCACAAACGGAATCGAGTAAAAAATCGAGCCGATGAGCAAGCCTTTGAAGGTAAAAGCTAAAGTTCCCCATCCGAGCAAAGCGGAAAACTGCCCCAACGGGCCGTTCGGTCCCATCGCCAACAATAAATAAAACCCCAATACCGTTGGTGGCAAGACCAACGGCAAGGCGATTAAGGCATTGAGTGGAACCCTGATCCACGAGCGCGTGCGTGCCAGCCACCACGCCAAGGGAATCCCCATGAGCAATAAAACCACGGTGGTTAAAGTGGCTAATTTCAATGTCAGCCAAATCGGAGGCAGTAAATTTTCCAAAATAAATGCTTAAAATGCGCTGATAATCAGTTAATCAATGAATCACAGATCAAGGTTCAACTCCGATATTACACACCATAGCCATAGCGACGGATGATGTTTTTCGCAGCGGGTGTTTTCAGATACTGCATCAATTGTTTGGCACCGGCGTTGTCTTTGCCATGATTCAGAATAATAGCCTGCTGAATGATCGGGCTATACATATTTTTAGGAACCAGCCAATATGAGCCTGAAATTCCGCGATCTGATTGTACCTGTGAACGCGCGACAAAGCCAAGCTGTGCATTGCCTGTATAAACAAATTGGTAGGTTTGACCGATATTCTCACCAGTCACCAGTTTTGAGCGTAACTGCTCCATTAAACCCATGCGCTCCAGCGTCTGCTGCGCGGCCAGTCCGTAAGGCGCTAATTTCGGATTGGCCATTGCCAAATGCGTGAATGATTGACCACGCAAAACCGCGCCATTGCTGTCAACGATATTCGGTTGCGCACTCCATAACACCAGCTCGCCCACGGCATAGGTAAAACGCGTACCGGCAACCGCATTGCCCTCCTGCTCCAATTTGGCCGGAGTTTCTTGGTCTGCTGCGAGCAGCACATCAAACGGCGCGCCATTTTTGATTTGCGCATAGAATTTACCCGTCGCACCGGTGCTCACCACCAGACGATGGCCGGTATTTTTCTGAAACTGCGCGGCGATTTGCTTAATCGGCTCGGCAAAATTGGCAGCGACAGCGACATTCACCTCATCCGCCTGCGCGACGTTCAGCGCAAGCGTACCCAGCACAGCAATCAATAATTTATTCATCACACTCTCCCTTATATTATCAGTAAAAACTCAATAAAAGTACGAATAAGCCCACGGTCTGAGCAGACCGATTTGGCTCGTTCAAATGGGTAAAATACCATACGCCATCATCAATCCCAAAATCGGGAACAGCATAATCAAATGTGCTTGTATCATCATCCAGCGGCGCAGTGCATCCACATCCGGCGGGCAGGTTTTTGCATTTACAGCCCAAACTCGATAGGCGCGATTCACCCGCAGCGACATTCCTGTCACCACAATGAATGCCACCAGCTTGAACCAAAAAATCGGCTGGCCGGCATAAAATGCCCAACCTTTGACCCCGAATGCCGCACGTGCCAAACCGCTGAGCAGCACCACAACCGCACTACCCCAGTAAAAAGCGTTTAGCCGCTGCAATCGCGGCACCATCGACTCATGCCACCACGACGTTCGGCACAAACTGATTTGCCCACTCAAAAAAACGATCAGCCCTAAAAAGGCACTGACATGCAGGATCGCCAGGCACCATTCCAAAATCATTCAGACATCTTTCACGCAAACAGCAACCCGCATGAATTATGCGGGCGCCGATTATTCACTGAGCGGATCTCATTGAATGGTTTTTTGAATCCTTTAACAAGGTGTTTCCGCTCCCTTACGCGCATAATACCACCAGTTAATCAGCAAACAAATCACGTAGTAAGCGATGAACGCGAGCAATGCGGCTTTCACACCACCGGTCGCAGAAATCGACAAACCATAGCTTTTCGGTACAAAGAATCCACCGTACGCACCGATCGCCGCGCTAAAGCCCAATACCGCTGCCGCTTCCTTGTTCGCATTCGCTTCGATTTGCGCAGCGCTCACACCTTTGCCTGCCAAACGAGCCGCCACGGCGCTGAAAATTTTCGG
>CAYPYQ010000253.1:0-4152 GCA_964414735.1 uncultured Hydromonas sp. | reverse complement strand
TTTAACGAAACCGACTCACATTTTTGAAAATGACAAAATGACTGGAGCGCATTCTCAAACGCCGCTATAACTGAATCCTCATCAAACCGATGCTGTTCAAAATACAGTGATTTAATCTCTAAACGCCGCTCTTTCCGATGTGCTTTACAATCCATCCGCCCAATAAACTGATCACGGTACATCAACGGTAGGCAAAAATAGCCATAACGACGTTTGGCTTCCGGCACATAGCACTCAATCTGATAATCGTAGTCAAATAAGGCTTTGAGTCGATCGCGCTGAATCACGCTATTATCAAAGGGTGAAAGTATCGACAAGCGATTGGTCACTCGGGGTAAAGGTTGCTCCAACGCACCGGCTGGCGCAACAAAAATCTCGCCCGTATCCAGCTGTATCTCCTCCAAATCACCCTGCGCCAACCGCTCATCCAGCAGATTTTTCACCGCTTGGCGTAAAGGTGTACTGCGACGTTGATAACAAATACCTTTGAGCGAAACCAAACCATGGCAACGCAACTGTTGATCCAGCAAATGCGCGGCAAATTCTTCAACACTCGGCATCCGCGTATCCACGCCCGCAGGCAGTACCCGCTCGGTCAAATCATAGGTTTTTTGAAAGCCCGCCCGATCGCTCACCATCAAGTCGCCCTGCATATACAACTGCTCCAAGGCCTTTTTAGCCGGTTTCCAATCCCACCAGCCGCTGCTTTTTTGTGACTTATTCTCTAAATCTCGGGAGCGCACAGGCCCATCCGAGCGAATGCGCGCCAGCAGCTCATCCATCAGCTTTTGATCACGGGTTCGATACCAATGCATTTGACCGCTTTTGATCGCATGTTTGTACGGTAAGGAAAAACGAAAATCCGCCATCGGCAGAAAAGCAGCGGCATGCGACCAATACTCAAAAATATCGCCACCCTGCAACATTTGATTGAGCATACCCGTTTCAAAATCAGGCACACGCGCGTACAAAACGTGATGATGCGCACGCTCAACCACCGAAATGGTATCGATCTGCACATAGCCGATGTGCACGATCGCCTGACGCGCCCCCGCCAAACCACGACCGTAGGGCTGGTTTTGGAGCAAACCCTGCGCCGACAAAGCCAAACGGCGCAAATGTGTCATGTCCTGTGGATTTTTAATCTGGATCATGCTCGTGTTCACCTACTTCAGTTACTTGACGAAAACAGTTTAATGCGCCGCTTCCCAATTATCGCCCACGCCGACTTCGGCCAATAACGGCACGGTCAACTTAGCGACATTCGCCATGCATTCGGGAATCAGTTTTTTGAGTAACTCGACCTCCGCATCCGGCACTTCCAGCACCAATTCGTCATGCACCTGCATAATGAGTTTCGCGCCGAGTTTGCGCTCGTCCAATTCCCGCTGCACGCGAATCATGGCGAGTTTGATCAAATCGGCAGAAGTTCCCTGCATCGGCGCATTGATCGCGGCACGTTCGGCGCCTTGACGTTTACCCTGATTACGGTTATGAATATCGGGCAGATACAGGCGGCGGCCAAAATGCGTCTGCACATAGCCATGCTCGCGCGCAAATTGTTTGGTAATCTCCATGAATTGCAAGACGGATGGGTACTGGATGAAGTATTGATCCATGTACTGCTGCGCAGCGCTGCGCGAGATGCCGAGGTTGTTCGCCAAGCCAAACGCGCTCATGCCGTAAATCAAGCCGAAATTAATCACTTTGGCCATGCGCCGTTGCTCGAAGCTCACATCTTTTAACTCGACGTTAAAAATCTGAGCAGCGGTACGCGCGTGTACATCATCGCCTTTTTGGAACGCATCTAGCAGTCCGGGGTCTTGCGACAAATGCGCGAGAATGCGCAATTCAATCTGCGAGTAATCCGCGGACATCATCACACTGCCTTTGGGTGGGATAAACGCAGTACGGATTTTGCGCCCCAGCTCGGTACGCACAGGGATGTTTTGCAAATTCGGCTCATTCGAGGACAAGCGCCCCGTCACCGCGACCGCTTGCGCGTAATTGGTATGCACACGTCCCGTGCTCGGATCGATCATGCTCGGCAGCGTATCGGTGTATGTGGATTTGAGTTTGGACAGACCTCGATATTCGAGCATGGCTTTGGGCAGCGGGTAGTCCTCGGCGAGTTTTTGCAGCACTTCTTCGTCGGTGCTCGGTGCGCCTTTGCTGGTTTTTTTCACCACCGGCATGCCGAGCTTTTCAAAGAATATTTCGCCGATTTGTTTCGGACTGTTGAGATTAAACGGCTGACCGGCCAATTCATGCGCGGTTTGCTCCAATTGCAACAATGCTTGTCCCAAATGATGCGATTGTGCGTGCAATTCATTCACGTCGAGCAATACGCCGTTGCGCTCCATGCGGTACAGCACTTCGGCAGTCGGCAGTTCGATGGTTTCGTACACGGTTTTCAATCCCGCATCCGCTGCAATCTGCGGATACATGATGGCGTGCAGCGCGATGCACAGCGCGGCATCCTCGACCGCGTAGGTGGCGGCTTTTTCGATGTCTACTTGCGCAAATGGAATCTGGCTCGCGCCTTTGCCGCACAAGTCTTCATACGACAAACTCGAAACGTGCATATAGCGCGCAGCAATCGCATCCAAACGATGCTGCGCGGTCGAATCAAGCACGTAGGATTCGAGCAGCGTATCGTGCACCACGCCTTGCAGCTGTACGCCGTGATTGGCGAATACATGACGGTCGTATTTCAGATGCTGACCGATCTTATGCTGCTGCGGATTTTCCAACCATTGTTTGAGTTTACCCAAAACCATGTCTAAATCGAGCTGCGCGATGCTTTGCATGCCTTCGTGCGCGACCGGCACATACCAGCCCGCATCACCCGTGACCGCAAACGACAGGCCGACCAAACGCGCTTTGAATGAGTTGAGCGAGGTGGTTTCGGTATCCAGCGCGACTAATTTGGCTGCTGTGATTTGCGCGAGCAACTCGTCCAGAAGCTCCGGCGTGTTGACAATGGTGACTTGAGCCTGATAGGGCGTGAGCTCGGTTGGTTCCTCGGATTTCACTGGTTCGGGCATGAGCACAGGTTTTTTCACCGGCTCGGCAAACAGATCATCCATCGGCGCATCGGATGCCGACACCGCCTGAGGCTCTGCGGTTTTCCCCAATAACTCTTCGGTTTCTTTGAGCCACGTTCTAAATCCCGAACGGCTATAAATCCCATGTAATGCCGCGTGATCGGGCTCGTTGTAACGCACATTTTTCCAATCAGGCAAGGACGGTGATAAATCCAAATCACGCACCACCGTGACCAGACGCTTGGCCTGAGGAATCCAGTCCAGCGCCGCGCGCAGGTTTTCACCGACTTTGCCTTTGACCGTATCGGCCTGCGCAATGATATTATCCAGCGTGCCGTACTCGGTCAGCCATTTCACAGCGGTTTTCGGGCCGACTTTATCCACGCCCGGGACGTTATCCACGCTATCACCCACCAGCGTCAAATAGTCAATGATACGCTCCGGCGGCACGCCGAATTTCGCTGCCACACCCGCCTCGTCCAGCGCGTCGCCACTCATGGTGTTAAACCACAGCACTTCCGAGTTGACCAGCTGAGTCAAATCCTTGTCCCCAGTTGCCATCACCGTGCGCCAACCGGCCTGCTGCGCGCGTTCGGCCAGCGTGCCGATCACATCGTCGGCTTCCACGCCTTCCTGAATCACCACCGGCCAGCCCAACGCACGCACCGCTTGCTCAATCGGCTCGATTTGTGCGACCAAATCATCCGGCATTTTCGCGCGATTCGCCTTGTACTCAGGGTACCATTCATCGCGAAAGGTTTTACCCTTCGCATCAAACACACACACTGCGTGCTCGGTCGGGACGATGTGGCGCAGGCGTTTGAGCATCGCAATCATGCCGTACAGCGCACCGGTCGGCTCACCGCTTGGGCTGCGCAAATCGGGCAACCCGTGATACGCGCGATATAAAAAACTCGAACCATCCACCACCAATAAAGTGTCCTGTGGGTGATCTAAAAATTTGCTCAAAGTGCTCATAAGCCTGCAACCTCAGAAATAGCGAAGAATACCGCATGATACCGTAAAGCAGCCCCCTGTTTGCGCTATAATCGCTCGGATTTTGCCGGAGGAAAACACATGAATAAAAACGAACTCATGGCGCTGA
>CAYPYQ010000252.1:0-2003 GCA_964414735.1 uncultured Hydromonas sp. | reverse complement strand
GGCGTTTGATACGGCAAATTTGCCGAATGCTTCGGCCAGAGTTCTGCAATTTTTTTATTCAACAGCTCGTTGGCGCGTTTGAGCACGGCGGTTTCCTTCTCGCCTTTGCGATACAAATAGGTGTCAGGGAAAATCAGCCCTTCGATGCTTTTTGCATCTGCCGGCTCGGTAATGCCCACGGCTTTAACTAAATCAGCGTCACTCAGATTTTGCGCATCGTGCTCCAGATCGGCTTTGGCAAAGGTCTGTTTGATTTCGCGCCAAGTCACGCCCTCGGCAATGCGGATTTTGCGCTGGGTGATTTGCCCTTTGGACAGGCGTGTGAGTAATTGGCTCAGCGTCGCTTTACTGTCAAACTCATACTCACCCACTTTGTAGTTGCCCGAGCGCATGGATAGCCACGCCAAAAGTTTTACTTGAAATGCGCTCAGACTACCGCCATTGGCTTGCGAGATTTTGCCCAGTTGATCGTAGGCGGATTGCGCCGCGTCGCCTTTTTCCAAATAAATACTGGTCGGCTCAGCCAGTTTGGGGGCAACCGGCGCGGACAAACGGGTATTCGCCCACACGGCAAAAATCACCAGTAAAACCGCCAAGCCCAATAAACGTTTGAACCATTTCATATTATTTTGTACTCCTTGTGTATTTCCTGCATATTGATTGAGCACTCAAAAAAACAATGCCCAACATTTTTTAAATAATTGGGCATCATTTTACTGGAACGTCACCCCTACGGGGCAACAATCCCAACTTTTCGGCAGATGGATTAACGTTTCACCGTCAACGCCACCCCCATACCACCGCCAATGCACAGCGAGGCGAGGCCTTTTTTCGCATCACGGCGCTGCATTTCATGCAGCAGCGACACCAAAATACGGCAGCCAGACGCGCCAATCGGATGACCGAGGGCAATCGCGCCGCCGTTGACATTAATGATGTCGGTGTTCCAACCCATTTCCTGATTAACCGCAGCCGCCTGCGCAGCAAAAGCTTCGTTGACCTCCATCAAATCCAAATCCGCCGCCGTCCAACCGGCTTTGTCCAGCACCTTGCGTGAAGCATACACTGGCCCCATGCCCATGATGGACGGGTCGATCGCTGCGCTGGCGTAGGACTGTATCGTCGCCAGCGGAGTCAAGCCGAGATCTTTCGCTTTATACGCGCTCATCAGCATCACCGCAGCAGCGCCATCGTTAATACCCGAAGCATTGCCCGCTGTCACCGTGCCGGCTTTGTCAAACGCGGGGCGCAGTCCGGCGAGGCTTTCGGCATTGGTTTTGCGATTGATGTATTCGTCCGCATCAAACACAATCGGATCGCCTTTGCGCTGCGGAATGGTGACGGCGACAATTTCGTCTTTGAACTTGCCTGCATCTTGTGCAACGATGGCTTTTTGCTGAGATGCGAGCGCGAACGCGTCCTGTGCGTCGCGGCTGATGTCGTATTTTTTCGCGACGTTCTCAGCGGTGATGCCCATGTGGTAGTTATTGAATGCGTCCCACAAGCCGTCATTGATCATGGTGTCGATCAACGCGGCATTGCCCATGCGAAACCCATCGCGAGAATTCGGCAGCACGTGCGCCGACGCACTCATGTTTTCCTGACCACCGGCAATGATGATGTCTGCATCACCACAGGCGATGGCTTGCGCTGCGAGCATCACGGCTTTCAACCCCGAGCCGCAGACTTTATTGATGGTCATGGCCGACACGCTGTCCGGCAAACCGGCTTTGATGACGGCTTGGCGTGCTGGGTTTTGCCCCGCACCTGCGGCCAACACCTGACCAAGGATAACTTCGTCCACAGCCTCACCTGCCACGCCGGTTTCTGCCAATAAAGCTTGAATCACCGTCGCGCCCAGTTCCGGCGCGGATACTTTAGCCAGCGAACCACCGAATTTACCAATCGCCGTGCGTTTGGCCGCAACAATTACCACGTCTTTCATCGCATCCCTCACTTCATTAAAAATTTAATAATTTGATCAAATCGTTTGCCATACGGCG
>CAYPYQ010000251.1:0-1741 GCA_964414735.1 uncultured Hydromonas sp. | reverse complement strand
CGTCGGTCAGGAAAAACTCCGTCCGCAATCCGGCTGGGCACCGTTGGCATTCGCACTCGACTGGCATCGTCCGCCGCGCCAAATGAACGGCACATCGTTCTTCTACGCGCACACCAGCCAATGGCGGCATGAAAAACTCGGCATGAATGAAATTCTCGCGCCAACGCACGAGGGTAAAGTCGAAACTCTGTCGATGATCGACTACAATGCGAAAGCCGAGCGCATGGGCTGGCTGCCATCCGCACCGCAGTTGAGTACCAACCCGCTGGAATTGACCGCACAAGCCGAAGCCAAGGGCGTAGACCCAGTTCAATATGCCGTTGATTCGATCAAAGGCGGTTCGTTGGATATGTCGTGTAACGACCCGGACAATCCGAAAAACTTCCCGCGCAATCTGTTCGTATGGCGCTCAAACATCTTGGGCAGCTCAGGCAAAGGTCACGAATATTTCCTCAAATATCTGCTCGGTACGCAAAACGCCGTGATGGGAGATGAGAGCGACTGTATCAAACCGACCGAGGTGACCGTACGTCCGGCGGCAGAAGGCAAGCTCGATTTACTCGTGGTACTGGATTTCCGTATGTCCACGACCTGTTTGTATGCCGATATCGTTTTGCCAACCGCGACTTGGTATGAAAAAGACGACTTAAACACCTCCGACATGCACCCGTTCATTCATCCGTTGAGTGAAGCCGTGCAGCCGCTGTGGGAGTCGAAAACCGACTGGGAAATTTACAAAGGCATCGCCAAAAAATTCTCTGAAATCGCCGGTGACTACATCGGTACACGCAAAGACTTGGTCTTGACCCCGTTGATGCACGATTCACCGCAAGAATTAGGTCAGCCGTTTGATGTGAAAGACTGGAAAAAAGGCGAATGCGATCCGATTCCGGGCAAAACCATGCCGGCGATGACCGTGGTTGAGCGCGATTATGGCCAAATTTATAATAAATTCACCTCTATTGGTCCGCTGCTTGAAAAAATCGGCAACGGCGGTAAAGGCATGGCGTGGAAAACCGAGCATGAAGTTGAAATCCTGCGTGGCCTGAACAAAGTCGCTACCGAAGGTGCGGGTAAAGGCCAACCGAAACTCAACACGGCGATTGACGCCGCCGAAATGATTTTGACCCTCGCGCCGGAAACCAACGGCCATGTGGCGGTTAAAGCATGGGAAGCCTTGTCTAAAACGACGGGGATTGACCACACGCATTTGGCCTTGCCGCGCGAACACGACAGCATTCGTTTCCGTGACGTACAGGCACAGCCGCGCAAGATCATTTCTTCGCCGATTTGGTCAGGTCTGGAATCCGAAGAAGTATCGTACAACGCGGGCTACACCAATGTGCATGAGCTGATTCCTTGGCGCACGCTCACAGGCCGTCAGCAGTTTTACCAAGACCACCAATGGATGCGCAAATTCGGCGAAGGCTTCTGCGTCTACCGTCCGCATGTGGATCTGAAAACCACCGAATCCATGATTGGCAAACACGGCAATGGCAACCCTGAGATTGTGCTGAACTTCCTGACACCGCATCAAAAATGGGGGATACACAGTACCTACTCGGACAACCTTCGCATGTTAACCCTGTCACGCGGTGGCCCTCATGTTTGGCTATCAGAAGGGGATGCGAAGCGCGCGAACTTGGTCGATAACGATTGGGTCGAAGTGTTTAATCTGAACGGTACGCTGACTGCGCGTGTGGTGGTCAGTCAGCGCGTGCCGGACGGCATGATACTGATG
>CAYPYQ010000250.1:0-2107 GCA_964414735.1 uncultured Hydromonas sp. | reverse complement strand
AAAACCGGCCAGACCGTGAGTATTACGGTGGGCAAGCAGGACAATCCATCGCGTGACTGGCTGCGGGACGAATTCACCGCCAGTCAGCGTACGCGTGGCAAAATCCGTGCGTGGTTTAATGCGCAGGACACGCAGACCAATGTGGCAGCGGGGCGTTCAGCGTTTGAAAAAGAACTCCAACGTCTGGGCAAAACCGCAGTCAAGCACGATGAAATTGCGCATGCGCTGGGGTTGGAAAAAACCGAAGATTTATACATTGCGTTTGCCCGTGAATTACTCGGTGGACGTGATCTGGACAACTACTTTAACGGCTCCGCCGAGGCACAAAAAGGCGCGGCTTCGGTGGTCGAAGTGGACGAGCAAAGTTTCGTGCGCAGCTCCGGCAGCAAAGAGCCGGCGGGTAAAGGCGGTGTGTTGGTGGTCGGTCTGGACGACCTAATGACGCAGCTTGCGCAATGCTGCAAACCGGCACCGCCGGATGAAATCGCGGGGTTTGTCACGCGTGGCAAAGGCATTTCGATCCATCGCACCGCATGTGAGAACTTCATTCACATGAAAACCCAGCATCCTGAACGTGTGCTGGCGTGCGCTTGGTCATCGGCTGAGGGGTTACGCTACGAAGTGGATATGGTGGTTTCGGCACAGGAGTCGGTCGACATGATGCGGCTGATCACCGATGCATTGGCGCGTGAAAAAGTGTATGTCACGGGCCTGCGTAAACAAAAAAATGCGCAGAAAAAAACACAAACGAACTCGGATGTGGTGTGTGATTATCTGTTTAACCTTGAAGTGGAAAGCACTGCGCAGCTGGAAAAGGCAAGGGCGGCGTTGATGCAGATTAAAGGTGTCAATCAAGTGGCGCGTTTGTAATTACTGTTGCACCGTTTAGCGCCGCGCTATTTTATCTGGCTTATCTGGCCTTGGTTGTGCGTTTGGCAATGAGTGTGTCGCAACATTGAAGGAATGGTATGAAAGCATGGCAAAGTTTTGAAACTCAGTTGGCGCCGTTTGCGGTCAAAAGCAGCATCAGCAAAGGGCGGCGCCATCCCGAAAGCGAGGATCCGAACCGCAGTCCGTTCGCGCGCGATCGCGATCGCATTGTGCATGCGACGGCGTTTCGTCGGCTGGAGTACAAAACGCAGGTGTTCGTCAATCACGAAGGTGATTTATTTCGCACGCGGCTCACGCACAGCATGGAGGTGGCGCAAATCGCCCGCACGCTGGCGCGTAATTTGCGTCTGAACGAGGATTTGATCGAGGCCATTGCGCTGTCGCACGACCTTGGTCACACGCCGTTTGGCCACGCGGGGCAAGATGCGTTGAACGAGTGCATGAACCCGTTTGGCGGCTTTGAGCACAATCTGCAAAGCCTGCGCATCGTCGATGAATTGGAAGAGCGCTACGGTGCGTTTAACGGTCTGAATCTGACTTATGAAACACGCGAAGGGATTTTGAAGCACTGCTCGCCAGCCAATGCGCAAAAATTGGGCGAGCTGGGCGAGCGTTTTATTCGCGGTGAGCAGCCGTCGTTGGAGGCACAGTTGACCAATATTGCCGATGCGATTGCCTACAGCAACCATGATATTGACGATGGTTTGCGCTCGAAAATTTTGATGATTGAGGGGATGCGCGAAGTGCCGATTTTCGCGCGTTCGCACGATGAGGTACGCGCGCAGTACCCTGACTTACACGGGCATCGCGAGGTCCTGGAAACCGTGCGCCGCATGATCAGCGTGATGGTGACCGATTTGACGCAGATGACGCTGCATCGCATACAGGTGCTGGGCATCAAGCATGTGGCTGATGTGCGTGTGGCGCCACCATTGGCGGGGTTTTCGGATGAGGTGAAAGAGCAAATGAGAACTCTGAAAAGCTATCTGTTTGCCAATTTGTATCGCCAGTATCAGGTGCTGCGCATGTCGCGCAAGGCGCAGAACATCATTCAGGATTTGTTCGATGTGTTCATGCAAGACCCGCGACTACTGCCGCCGGATTATCAGGTGCATAAAGACAGCGATCAGGCCGAATGGCATCAAGCGCGCCGCGTCGCCGACTACATTGCGGGCATGACCGACCGCTATGCGATGAAAGAGCATAAACGGATTTT
>CAYPYQ010000249.1:0-9379 GCA_964414735.1 uncultured Hydromonas sp. | reverse complement strand
GTGGCGGATATTTCACAGTTGGCCGTATAAAAGGGCGAGGACCGCGATGGGCGCACTGAAAACCGAGGCGAAAGACGATAAATTGATCATACTGTCACGTGACGGCGTGATCAATGAGTATCGTGGCGTGGTCGCCGAACCGGATGACTGGGTGCCGATTGCAGGTAGCTTGGAGGCATTGGCGCAGCTCAATCGCGCCGGTTTTCGCGTGGTTGTGGCGACCAATCAGCCGGGCATCATGCAAGGATTGCTGACCGTATCGCAATTGAACGCGGTCAATCAAAAAATGGACGATGAGATCATCGCCGCAGGCGGTCAGCTCGAAGCCATTTTCTTTTGCCCGCATACGCCGGAGGCCGGATGCAGTTGCCGCAAACCTTCGCCGACGATGCTCAATGACATCGCGGATCGGTTCAATGTGCGGCTTAAAGATGTGATCTACGTTGGTGATACCCTGAACGACATGTTGGCCGCACACGCGGCGGGCTGTCAGCCGTATTTGGTTTTGACGGGTAAGGGCGGTCAGACCTATGCCGATGCCACCATTCCGAGTGAATGCCATGTGCGTGTGAATTTGGCAGCGGTGGTGCGTGAGTTGGTCGGGCGATTTTAAGTGGGGCTATGCCCCAAATATCTATAATGTTCCTTTTTTGACAAAAATCACAGCACATATACTGTGTAATAGTATTGTTTGTCAGCGTCAAATCAAACGACCGATCTTTTTGCTGATAAAATGACAAATGTTTATTAGCGATATAAATAAAGTTCGAGTTCTTCCTGTATATTTTGAATGTGATGGATGGTTCTTCTGGCATATCCATCTTTGGATAAAAAGAGGGGCTATCGTTGGGGTTTTTGTGAAAAAAATCTTTTGGCTTTTTCTGTTTGTGTTGATGTCCGTTGGTTTGACGGCATGCTCATCCCTGCGTTGGTGGTCAAAGGATGTGCAGGTGACGCCAGGTGATATGAAAGTGGTTTTGCTGCATACGGTTGACAGTAAAGCGTCCAAAGCCAAGCGGTCGGATACGTCGTTTCATTATGGCGACATGGTTTACACGTATATGACGCTGGGCTGGGATCAGAACACTCAAGCCAAAGCCATCCATGTCAAATGGCGAAACTCTGCCGGTTCGGTGATGACCGATCAGCATCGCTCGCCCACCTACGCTCACGACCCGCACCATGTGTGGTTTTGGGTTAATACCGCGCAATTGGGCAAAGGCGCCGTGTCGGTAGAGGTGCTGGTAGATGGGCAATTGGTTGAGGTCGTGCCATTTGAGGTGCTTGAGGCTCGACGGTTGGATGGTAAAGACAATAGAGAACCGTGGTATCGACGCTGGTTCAAGCGTAAACCCGCTGAGGAGGTCGCACCCGATGAGGTGTCGTCGACAGATGTATTAGAACAACCGAGCTAAGCATTACTGAGGCAACGATACCTGCCCGCAGGTGACGAATATTGGCAATACCCGCGATAATGGAGGCGGTTTTTATGTTGAGAGGTCAACAATTAAAATGGATTAAAACCGTGATGGCGGGTGCTTTATGCTTGAGTTCCATGACTGTTCTTGCCGATGTGGTTGATGATTTGATTGATGATGCGTATCAAAATTACCCGGGCATTAAGTCGAAGCAAATGTCGCAAAGTTCAGCAGGGAAAGAGGTTTTGGCTGCGAAGCTGAATTTTTTACCGGTAGTGACTGTGTCCGCTCAGCCGGCGACGCGTAATTATGGCGATGTATCTGAGCGAAATCGCAAAGCCGATCCGGTCACCGTGATTACGATCAAGCAGCCCTTGCTCGGTGGCGGCTTGTATTCACGGTTACAAATGACCAAGGCGAGAAAAAGCATGGCCGACTGGGCGGTTGAGGAGTCACGACGTGATGTCGCTGTGCGTGTGGTTAACGCTTATGCGCAGTGGTATGCGGCGCACAAAAAATTATTGGCGGCGAATGAAAGTGTGATCGCACATGAAAAATTCACTGAGCTGATTACCCGTCGAATGAATTCGGGTGTATCCACCCAAAGTGAAGTGAATCAAAGTTTGTCGCGTTTGGGGCAAGCACGCGCAGAGCAGGCGACTTATCGGTCATCCGAGTTTGCGGCATTGGTAACACTCAATCAATTGGTTGGTCGTCAATTGGATCGAGACACATTGAGCAGTGATGTGACGGCCGAGACCAAGCTGCCCGATGATATTATTGCCCAGGCATTAGCGGTCAGTCCGACCATTCATCGACTGGAATACACCGCACAAGCGGCTGAATATCAGGCAGGCGTTACCAAAGCGCAAGCGTTTCCAATGATTTCGCTGAAAGCGGAGCGTACCAAAAATAGCATCACGACGAAAAACTATGGCACCATTGATTCGGTCGGGGTGATTGCGGAATACAGCTCAGGGAATGGTTTTGCGACTTTGGTGCAGAGCAGTGCGGCAACGGATCAATACAAAGCGGCTTTATTGGATGTCGATACGGCGCGGCGCGATTTAGTGGTACAAATCAATCAGGACGTGAGCGAATATGAGTTTGCCAAAGTGCGTCGGGAGTCTTTGGCCAAAACGGTTGCATTGACACAGGAAGTTAGCGAGTCGTATGATCGACTGTTTCGTGTAGGGAAAAAATCATGGTTGGATTTGCTCAATTCGGTGCGTGAGCGAACCCAAACGCTTACCAATTTGGCGGATGTGGAGGCCTCATTATTGGCAACCAGCCGACGGCTTAAAATATATACGACATTACAAGGTTCAGACGAGGATATAAAATAATGACAACATCGGTACAACCCTCTGAGCACCCAGTAGAATCAGAAGCGGCGGCGGCCTTGGCTGCTGCTATTCAAACAGCCGGTCTGCCCAAAGTGGATCAAAAAAGCTCATTTATGTGGGCGGTTGCTCAGGCAGCTCGGTTACAAGGAACGGAAATTGATCGCTTGCAATTGCATGCTTTGGTAACGCAACATGCGAATGAATTGGACAATATCGAAACGGGATTACATGACTGGGGTAAGGTTTTGGGCAAAGTGGCGGCTGAGTTGGACATTCGCCTTGATGCACCCAGCAAGTTTCCTGATCCGGCGCGCTTACCCGCGATTGTGTGGAATCAGAAATATGGCTGGATTTTGATTCGCAATCAGGCGGCTAACGGCAATTGGGTGATTCAGAATTATTTGGATCAATGGTCCGAAATTCCGAAGGGCACGGAGGTTAATTGCATTCGCATGCATTTTTCCAACGAACGTGACAAGATGTCGGATCGACCGGCTTTCCAGTTGTTCAAGGAGGTTTTTAACGCGCATCGCAAACCTCTATACGAGGCAGCAGTTGCGACGCTGCTCATCAGCTTGATCCAGGTCGTGGTGTCGCTGTACTCGATGCAGGTCTATGATCGGGTGATTCCGACCAAGGCGTTTTCTACTCTGACGGTATTAACCGGCGGTGTCTTGCTGGCGATGGTGTTTGATTTTATTTTGAAACATGCGCGCTCGCACTTAACCGATGAAAATATGTCGGATATGGACAGCAAACTGTCACGAGAAATTTATGCGCGTTTGCTCAAGGTACGACTGGATCAATTGCCCAATTCACTCGGCTCGCTCGGCGCGCAGATTCGCGGTTATGAAAGCATCCGCACCTTTATGTCGTCCAGTACCTTGTATTTTCTGGTTGATATGCCGATCGGGCTTTTATTTTTGATTATCATCTCATTGATTGCGTCGCCATGGGTCATATTGCCAATTGTGATTTTTCTCATCATTGGTATTGTGATGGGGTTTGCGACCAATGAAAAAATCGAACGTTTGACCAAAGAATCCATGCAAATGAGCAATCGTAAAATGGGTCAGCTGGTCGAAACGATCGAGGGTGCAGAGACGATCAAAGCGGGTGGCGGCTCATGGACCATGCTGTCTAAATGGATTGATCTGAATGAGGAAAGCATCCGTCAGGAAGTGAAATTGCGTCAGGTGAGCGAATCGGGCACGCATATCATCAGTACCTTGCAGCAGGCCACGTATATCGCGGTGATTGCGATTGGTGCGTATCTGATTACCGAAGGACATATGTCCATGGGTAGCTTGATCGCTGCGTCGATTCTCAGCTCACGCGTGACTGCGCCGATTGCCATGCTGTATCAAGTGTTATTGCGCTATGGTAATGCCAAAGGTGCTTTGGACGGAATTGAATCCGTTTATCGTTTGCAGATGGATAATAGCAATGCAGATCGTGTGATTTTGCTGGATAAACTGCATGGCAAATATCAGTTGGAAGACGTGCGTTTTTCTTATCAAAACGCACCGGGCAGCATACATATTCCTGCTCTGAATATTGCCGCTGGGCAAAAAATCGGCGTACTCGGTGCGATTGGCTCAGGGAAATCTACGTTGTTGAGGTTGTTATCGGGCATGTATCAGCCATTAACTGGGAAAGTGCTGTTGGATGGCGTGGATATGAGCCATATTTCACGTCAGATTTTGAGTGAACAGATCGGTTATTTACAACAAGAGCACCGCTTGTTTAGCGGTTCGTTGCGCGAAAACCTGTTGATCGGCACGATGGATCCGGGTGATGCAGTGATTCAGGCTGCGGCCGAGCGTACGGGATTATCAGTAGCGATCGCGAGTCATCCAAAAGGCTTAGAATTGCCGATTGCCGAAGGCGGGCGCGGATTATCAGGAGGGCAAAAGCAATTGGTGGCGTTGACCCGACTGCTGATCAGCAAACCGTCGATTTGGCTGCTGGATGAGCCTACGGCATCCATGGATCAGCAGACGGCGGATCGCTGTATGCAAGCCTTGCGCGAGGAAATCAAGCCAGAGCACACGCTGGTTATGGTCACGCACAATTTACAACTGCTTGGTTTTGTGGATCGACTGATCGTAGTGGCGAATAACCGCATTGTGCTGGATGGACCGCGCGATGAGGTGGTGGCACGTCTGAAAGGTGCACAACCAAATGCCGCACGCGCGACACCACCGGCCGCGACGCCACAACCGAATCCACCTACAGGCGTTCGTACTCCTCCGACTGCAAACACCCAATCCACACCGATTCGTGTGGTGCTGGGTGGCAATGATTCTGCGGGGCAAGCCAATCAAACCAATGAGTCGAGTGAAGGCAGCGAGTCACGTGTTCGAATGTTTCAGGTAGAGCGTTCGGATATGTCGAAATCCGACGAGGCTAAAACATCGGTATCAGCAGATGAAATTAAAGGTAGTGAATAATGAATGTATTTTTACGACTATTAGGCGCCGAGCCGGACGGTTCGCTCCAAAATGCCCGAGTGGTGTTGCGAATTTCCCTGATTGGATTTATTGCGTTGCTTTTGTGGGCGGCATTGACCAAAATTGATCGCACGATTACGGCGACAGGACAGGTCATTGCCAGCGACCGTACGCAGCTGGTACAAAGTGCAGACGGTGGCGTACTGCGAGAACTGCGCGTCAAAGAAGGCGACAAAGTAGAGAAAGGTCAAGTGGTCGCCATTTTAGAAAAAGAACGTGCCAGTGCCGCATACACTGATGCGCTGGGTAAAGTGAGCGCGTTGCGCATGACCGTGGCGCGATTGCAGGCCGAGGTTTTGGGACATCCGTTTTACCTGGATCCGAAATTAGAAGCGAGTTATCCGGAGTTGGCCAGCGTACAAAAATCGTTGTATACCCAACGTCGTCAGAGTTTGAACCAGCAAATAGCCCAGCTGAAAACCAGCCTGCGACTGGCACAGGAAGAAATCCGCATGAATGAACCGCTGGTCAAATCCGGTGATGTCAGTCAAGCGGAACTGTTGCGCATGAAGCGCTCGGCCAATGAAATTCAGCTGCAAATTACCAGCACGCGCAACAAATATCTGCAAGATGCGAATACCGAGCTGACCAAAGCCAGTGAGGACTTGAGTACGCAGGAGCAAACTCTGGCTGATCGTACACAGGTGCTATCGCATACCGACTTGATCGCACCGGAAACCGGCTATGTAAAAAACATCAAAGTCACCACACTGGGTGGTGTGCTGCGTCCGGGTGAAGAGGTCTTGGAAATCTTGCCAACTGACAGTGCGCTGATCGTAGAAGCCAAAGTGATGCCGGCGGATATGGCCAGTGTGCATGACGGTATGCCGGCACGTGTGAAGCTGGATGCCTATGACTACTCGATTTTCGGCACGATGGATGGCAAGGTCATCTACATCAGTCCCGATGCCTTGAACGAAGAACCACAAAATTTACGCCAAGGGCAATCACCGATTTATTATCGTGTACGCGTACAGATCGAAGGGGCTGCGTTGAAAAGTAAAACCGGCCAGACCATTCAAGTACGTCCAGGTATGACCGCGCAGGTGGATCTGATGGGGGATAAACGCACGGTTCTGTCGTACATCACCAAGCCGATTACGAAGACTCTGAGCGAATCGACTTCGAAAAAGTAAGCGCTCATAAATAAAAAATCATCCCTGCGAGGTTTATCTCGCAGGGATTTTTTACGCACCTTTGAGCGCAGGAACTCATGTTTCCGTGAATGGTCGTTCCTTGATATTAATCCCTCTATCCGCTTTATTTTCATAATTTGAAATAAATTATTCGATATATGAAAAAAACTAATTATTTTCAATATTTAGCCTAAATTTATCGAAAAACCCTTGCGTCAATAAGTCGGCTTGCGTATGATTCAATTAATTAAGGTCTTATATAAGACATAAGATATTTTTTGCGGTATGAATCGGTAAGAAACCTTCAGGTTTTGAACTATTTTGGGTTTGTTTTTTAATTAAAGGAGTCTCTCATGGCAACTCGTGCAGAACAAATTGCAGCATTGGAAAAAGACTGGGCGGAAAATCCGCGTTGGAAACTGGTCAAACGTGGTTACAGCGCAGAAGACGTGGTACGTCTGCGTGGTAGCTTGCAACCGGAATACACCATCGCTAAACGCGGTGCGGAAAAATTGTGGGAATTGGTAAACGGTAAAGCGAAAAAAGGCTACGTGAATGCGTTCGGCGCGATCACTGCAGGTCAAGCAATGCAACAAGCCAAAGCAGGCTTGGAAGCTGTTTACTTGTCAGGCTGGCAAGTTGCTGCGGATGGCAACACCTCAGAAACCATGTACCCTGACCAATCATTGTATGCTTACGACTCAGTACCAACTATGGTTCGTCGTATCAACAACACTTTCAAACGTGCGGATGAAATCCAATGGTCACGTGGTATTAACCCAGGCGACGAAAACTTCGTTGACTACTTCTTGCCGATCGTTGCGGATGCGGAAGCCGGTTTCGGTGGCGTATTGAACGCGTTCGAATTGATGAAAAACATGATCGCCAACGGCGCGGCCGGTGTTCACTTCGAAGACCAATTGGCAGCGGTTAAAAAATGCGGTCACATGGGCGGTAAAGTATTGGTTCCGACTCGTGAAGCGGTAGAAAAACTGATCTCTGCACGTTTCGCAGCAGACGTAATGGGCGTTCCAACCATCGTATTGGCACGTACCGACGCGGAAGCAGCAAACCTGTTGACTTCAGACTACGACGAAAACGACAAACCATTCTTGACCGGTGAACGCACTCAAGAAGGCTTCTACCGCGTGAAAAACGGTTTGGAACAATCCATCAGCCGTGGTATCGCGTACGCGCCATACGCGGACTTGGTATGGTGTGAAACAGGTGTACCTGATATTGGCTTCGCACGTGAATTCGCACAAGCCGTATTGGAGAAAAACCCAGGTAAATTGTTGTCATACAACTGCTCACCATCATTCAACTGGAAGAAAAACCTGACAGACGCGCAAATCGCGACCTTCCAAGAAGACTTGGCAGCTTTGGGTTACAAATACCAATTCATCACATTGGCCGGTATCCACAGCAACTGGTACAACACATTCAAGTTTGCACATGCATATGCACGTGGCGAAGGTATGCGTCACTACGTAGAAATGATTCAAGAGCCAGAATTCGCAGCGCGCGAACAAGGCTACACCTTCGTATCGCATCAACAAGAAGTGGGCGCTGGTTACTTCGACGACGTAACTACGGTGATCCAAGGTGGTTCTTCAAGCGTGAAAGCATTGACTGGTTCTACCGAAGAAGAACAATTCCACTAAATCGAATGGGGTTCGCCCATTCATTAAAAGCGGAATCAAAACCACCGGCGGCGACGTCGGTGGTTTTTCACATAAAATCCCCCTCATTTGATACCATACACGCATGAATCACGTCTACAAAAAATGGATCACGCTCATCGGCATCAGCCTACTGCTGGCGGCCGCATGGTTTGCCGGCGCGTACCAGCAAAATCCCTATTGGCACAAACAATGGTGGCAAAACCTCAAGCAGACATTTTCGTTGCGTAGCGATAACGCCCAAGCACAAATAGAACAACAAACCCTACAAACCGAACAACAAAACAGCGCACAAAATACCATACAGGGCGACAGCATTCACCGCTTGATTCGCTATCCGGGTAAGAAAGCTGTGCCATGCCCCGCACAAACCGAGCGCACATGGGTACTGTTCATCAGCGGCCAATCCAACTCTGCCAATCACGCCGGTCAGCGTCACGCGACGAAACATGGCGATCAGGTGCTCAACTACTTTGACGGCCAATGTTACCTCGCCCAGTCACCGCTGCTGGGCGCAACAGGATTAGAAGGCGAATCATGGACACTGCTCGGTAATCTCGCCATCGAACAAGGCCTCGCCGATCGAGTTATCATCAGCACCAACGGTGTGGGCGGCTCCTCGATCGAACAGTGGCAGCAAAATCCACCGTTTTATACAGGCATGCAGCGCGCGCTCGACAGCCTGCAAAAAAACTACCACATCACCCACATGCTCTGGCACCAAGGCGAAACCGACTTCATCAAAAAAATGCCTGCTGACGAATACCAACAGCGCTTTACCGCCATGCTCGACACCCTGCGCCAACGCGGAATGAATGCGCCTGTTTATATCTCCATCGCTTCTCAGTGTTGGCTCAATCCGCTTTGGCGTGAAGATAATGCCATCCGCAGCGCACAAAAAGCACTGATTACGAATACATGGAATGCGCGTGCAGGCATAGACACGGATTTACTGCTCAATGAACTTGATCGCTTTGATAACTGCCACTTCGGTGCGACGGGGCAGGAGAAGTTTGCGAAGGGGTGGTTGGCGTTGTTGGCAAAACTCTGACTGGTTTTATTTTTGAATTGAACTTTATTATCCGATTGAGAATGCCGCTCTCCGCCGCGGCGGGCGGTTACTTTTTGGCTTGACCCAAAAAGTAACCCAAAAGGTCAAGTCGCGGTCATGCAAAACAATGAACACTTAGTTCAGGTCGGTTTGAAACTCGCGTTTGCAAAGCAAACGCTCAAACAGCAAACCGACTATAAAATGACGCGTTCACATGCCTGACAGCGACGATG
>CAYPYQ010000248.1:0-13082 GCA_964414735.1 uncultured Hydromonas sp. | reverse complement strand
CATTTCTTTTTTGCACGTCGAGCAGGTGGTCGCCCAGAAATTGACCACGACGACTTTACCCGCCTGTTGCATCGCACCGAAATCCACCGGCTTTTGATCCAGTGTTGCCACTTTGAGGTTGGCGTATGGCGTTTGCGCCTGCTGTCCGCCGCAGGCCGTCAGGGTTAAGGTCAATGCCACCGATGCGGCACCCAGCCAAAGTTTGCTACGAAAGTTCATTATTGCTTCCAAGATTGAAGTTCATGAACCGTCATTATAACAGCGCTTGATCATTTGGGTTTTAGCCCGCATCAATGTTGCGCAGCCATTCGATGCTCCGGCTCTGCCCTGTGCCTTGTATCAACACCGCATCAATGCGGCAGTCCTTCTGAGCCAGCGCGGGATGCTGTTGTAAGTACAGTTCAATGGCTTTGCGCAAACGCGCCAATTTGCTCGGTGTAATGGATGCCACCGCCCCACCGTACGCTTCGGATCGGCGCAATTTGACCTCGACAAACACCAAGGTCGCATCCTCCTGCATGATGAGGTCAATTTCGCCCAACTTCGAGGCAACGTTGGCATCGACATAGCGCAAACCCGCCTGCTCCAAATGCTGCCGTGCGATCAGCTCGCCCCGCTCACCCATCAATTGCGCGGGCGAACGCGCCGCATAGCGGCGCTGCACAGGCGTTGATATAGACACATCGTCGGCAGTAGACTCCGTCGACGGTCGCACAATTTCCAGCAGGTGTTGCAGCGCTTTTTTCATGGTCGATGATTCACAGACTTAAGTAAGGCAACAAGGGAAACACGGGATTCAAGGGTTGCTGTTTCATGTTAGAGTAGCGCATCTGTTTGATTACACGCTCACTATGTCTTCTGAAATTTTAACGGCACTCTGGCAAGCCGCCGCACAACAGCAATTCCCAACGCACGCATTGTATCTGGTCGCCACACCGATTGGCAATCTAACGGACATCAGCGTACGCGCACTGGTGACTTTATCCAAAGTCGATGCCATCGCTTGCGAGGATACGCGCCACAGCAAAACCCTGTTGAACCAATATGGCATTCAAAAACCGCTGATTGCCGCACATGAACACAATGAGAATGAAGCAGCGCAGCACATCATCGAACGATTGCAGCGAGGCGAACGTATCGCGCTGATCACCGATGCGGGCACGCCGGCGATTTCCGATCCGGGTGCGCGCGTGGTGGCGCAGGTACATGCAGCAGGATTGCGTGTCGTGCCGATTCCGGGCGCCAGCGCGGTGGTCACGGCGCTATCAGCGGCGGGGACAGAACACGGTTTCAGCTTCGTCGGGTTTTTACCACCCAAAGCTGCCGCACGCGCGCAAACATTGAGTCAATGGCAAAATCGCCCCGAAGCACTGGTGTTCTACGAAGCACCGCACCGCTTACACGACACCATTGCTGCTCTGGCGCAGGCATTCTCTCTGCGTCGTCTGACCATCGCACGCGAATTGACCAAGCTGTACGAAGATTTTGTCACCATTGATCTGAATGCCGCTTCAGCATGGTTAGCACAAGCAGCCGAGCCACGCGGCGAATATGTACTGGTGCTGCACGAAGCGCCGGCAAATACCACCAACAATGTGGCGACATGGCATGAAACCCTCGTCGTGCTGCTCAAAGAATTACCACTCAAGCAAGCCGTCGCGCTTACCGTTACATTGACACACGCACCGAAAAATGAAGTGTACGCACACGCACTGTCTTTGAAAAATCAAGCCTGAAAATAACCACCATAAAAAAACGCCATCGAGTGTTCGATGGCGTTTTTACGTTTCAATCCGAGAACCTTAGTCGTTCAAAACTTCCAAAGTCACACGGGCAGTGCCCGCACCGGTTGAACCGATTTGTTTTGCAGCCGCTACTGACAAGTCAATAATGCGACCGTTGGCATAAGGTCCGCGGTCATTCACACGCACAATGGCACTTTTACCATTGGCCAGATTAGTGACCTTCACTTGTGTTCCAAACGGCAAGGTACGATGTGCGGCGGTCATGGCATGCATATCAAATCGCTCGCCATTTGCCGTACGTCGGCCGTGGAAACCCGGACCGTAGTACGATGCCACACCCGATTGAGCAACTTTCGCTTTCGTATCCGGCAGTGAATAACTGGTTTTATGCACTTGACCCGAAATCGAGGTTTTGTCCACGGTTTGTGCGGCAGGTACTGCTTGTTTTTTAGCTGCCTTCGCAGCACTTTCTTTTGCTGTTGCCGGAGCGCTCAACAGGGTCAACCCCATCATCAAGCCCAAACCGGCTGCAAGCGTATGCTTGCGCATGGTTAAAAAACGAATCATTCCGTCTTACTCCATTTAGACGGGTGTTTGACCCAATTTAGTTATTAGTATCGGAGCGGTCTTACCCACTGAGCTCGCCTATCTGATTCGATGATGGCGAATACTCATTAACATGCCACAGGCCACGCCCAAGGTAATAAGCGCAGTGCCGCCATAACTCATAAATGGCAGTGGCACACCTACCACCGGCAAAATCCCAGCGACCATACCCATATTCACAAACACATAGGTGAAAATGATCATGGCCAAAGATCCTGCCAGCAGACGATCAAATCGCGTTTCTGCCTGATGTGCAATCGACAATCCACGCGATATTAATGCTAAGTATAGCACAAGAAGCAATAAAACACCTATTAGTCCAAATTCTTCGGCGTAGACCGCCAAAAGGAAGTCGGTGGACTTTTCAGGGATGAATTGCAGCTGCGATTGCGTACCGTCCATCCAGCCTTTACCCAGCCAACCGCCAGAGCCAATGGCGGTTCGCGCCTGAAGGATGTGAAAACCAGTGCCACGCGGATCTTCCATCGGATTGAGCAAAACGTCCACGCGTTTGCGCTGATAATCGTGCAATAAAAAGTTATATACCAGTGGTAAAGATACAACAACCAAGCCAACCAGCGCCCCGATCACGCGCCAGCTCAATCCGGCGTAAAAAACCACATATGCACCAGCCGCTGCGACCAAAAGCCCTGTACCTAAATCCGGCTGCTTGGCAATTAATAAGAATGGAATGACGAATAACAATGTCGCCATGCCAAAGGCTTTCCACAGTTGCCTGTCCTGGACGTTGCCAATATTATTGAAATAAAAAGCAATCATCAACGGCACACCGATTTTGAGCAACTCAGACGGCTGAAATCCGAAAATCCAACGCCGCGCACCGAGCCGCACCTCACCGAATAGCGCCACCGCCACCAGCAAAATCACACCAACCACATAAATCGGCATCGCCGCACGCATGTACACCTTCGGCGGCGTATACGCCAATGCAACAATCACACTCCAACACAACACCAAATTGCGAATGTGCTGTGCAAATCGGTCTGGACGATCGGTGGAGGCGCTGTACATGGTCACAAGGCTGACCACGCTGATCAAAATCAAAATCGCCACCATCACCGGATCCAGCGGTGACAGAATTTTACGCAGAAGGCGGCCGGAATTATGCAAACGCACCATGATTATCCTTATCCCTTACGAGCGACATTATTGATTGAGCCGACTACATTTGTCGTCGCTTTCATTGTATTTTTCGCATTATTTGCCGCCGCCTCAGTGCCGGTCGAGCCCGTTCGTCCACGCAACTGCATGCGCTGCCCGTTTTGCGAAGCAACAAAGGCATCCAGTGCGCGGCGCACCAAAGGTGCAGCGGCTGTCGCACCAAAACCGGCATTCTCGACGATCGCGGCAATCGCAATTTGAGGCTTATCCGCCGGATAAAACGCGATGTACAGGGAGTGGTCGCGCATGAATTCACCCTTCATGCTCTTGGCATAAGTGGAGTTCTGGCTCACTGAGAACACTTGCGCCGTACCGGTTTTCCCCCCCGGCAAACCACCCGGCAAACCGTTGAAAATGCCCCGCCCCGTACCGGAAATATTCACCTGTACCATCGCACGTTTGATCAAATCAATGTCCGTTGCGGGAATTTGTAAATCGGCCAATACCTGCGGCTGCGTTTCAGCGCGCTGGCCGGTGATCGGGTCAACTTTCGCCTTGAGCAAATACGGTTTCATGCGAATGCCGTTATTGGCAATCGTTGCCACACCACTGGCCAATTGCAAAATGGTAAAGGTATTTTCGCCCTGACCAATCCCCAAACTGATGGTCTGCCCCTCAGTCCATTCGCGGCCGGTGCGTTTGAAAAACCATTCTTTGGACGGCAAAATTCCCGGCTCTTCACCCACCAGATCAATACCGGTTTTTTCACCAAACCCAAAGCGTGAAATTTCCTGATGCATCAAATCCACGCCCATCTGATGCGCCAAACTGTAGTAATAAACGTCCGATGAAACGGCAATGGAGGTAAACATATTGACCGGACCATGACCGCGACCGCCGGTACTGTCGCGGTAACGGTGATCGCCTAATGTGTAAACCCCGCCGTCTTGGATGATTGTGTTGCGGTCACGTGCACCCGAGTGCAATGCGGCCAAGGCCATGAACGGTTTGTAGGTGGAGCCAGGCGGATATGCGCCGCGCAAAGCGCGATTGAACAATGGTTTTTGGGCGGAACCGTTGAGCTCGTCCCATTTTTCTTGCGAAATCCCTTCGACAAATAAATTCGGATCATAGGTCGGCGCACTGACAAAAGCCAGTACCTGCCCCGTACTCGGCTCAATCGCCACCAGCGCACCACGTCGTCCGGCAAAGGCTTTTTCCACTTGATCTTGCATATAGGCGTCAATGGTCAGCTGTAAATTGCTTCCTTGCTCCGGCGCTTTTTCACCGAGCACCCCCACCTGACGCCCCGAGGCCATGACTTCGAGCCGCTCGTAGCCGTTTTTACCATGCAGCAAGGATTCGTAACTTTGCTCAATACCCAGCTTGCCGATATGGGTCGTGCCGAGGTAGTCTTGTTCCAAGCCGTTTTTCTTGATGCGCTCTTTATCCCGCTGATTGATGCGGCCGACGTAGCCCACCACATGCACCGCCAGATCGCCGTTCGGATACTCGCGAAAGCTGCGCTTGGCCACGCTCACACCTTTGAACTGGAATTGCTGCACCGCAAAGCGCGCCACTTCTTCTTCGGTCAATTTGGCACGAATCGGTACGCTGTCATAGGGATCATTTTCGGCGCGAAGGCGGTTAAAACGTTTAATATCCGCATCAGACACAGGAATAATCTGCTGGATTTTAGCAATCGTTTGCTCCAGATTTTCTTGATCTTTAGGAATGATTTCCAGCGCAAAACCCGGATTGTCACGCGCCAGCACGAACTCGTTGCGATCCATAATCCAGCCGCGCGCCGGCTCGATCGGAACCTGTGCGGTACGGTTCGATTGGGCTTGTTGACTCAATTCGTCATACTTGAATACTTGCAAATACACAAAGCGCGCTACCAAAATGCCAAAGCATAAAAAGACAAATAGTTGCGCTACCCACACGCGTTGACGAAAGGTTTGTGCTTGAGCGAGGCTGGCACGCGAAGGCAGATTCATCACGCTGTCTCCGTCACTGCACCATCATCCACTCGCCGACCTTGCGCATTTTGGCACCACGGGTCAACACGAGGGTCAACCCCAACCACAGCGGAACGGCCAACAGCAGCCAGACAATGGAACCCAATTGCGGATATGTGCCCAGAATCACAATGTAGAACAAAGCGCGCAGCAATTCCATGCCAAACACCATTGCAGTGGCGTATAGGGCGTGCACAAACACAGAGGCGAACTGCAAACGTGGTGCGAGCAACCCCATCAGATAAACCAGCCAGACGTACATCAGCGCGTGCTCACCCATGCGGGAAGATTGCTGCACATCAACCAGAATACCGACCACGAACGCAACCGGCAAGGAAATGCGGCTGGGTTGATAGACTTTCCAAAACAGCAGAATCAAGGCCATGCAATCGAGCCAAATCGCCTGCCGCCAAGTCAAAAATGATAAAGCCCATGCCACCAGCATCGAGATAATCACGATGCGTGTACGAGCCAAGGCCAACCATTGTTCAAAACGCATGACTACTTACCCCACTACTTTTTAAACTGTTCACGCGTACGAGCGCCCAAAGTCGACGGAACCGGATTTTCACGCGCCATTTCAACCTGCGCATCACTTCTGGCTTTCATTTCCGCCAGATTCGGCACTTGGATAATACTCACGTAGCGCACACTCATAGACTGCACCATCGGCACGATGGTCAGCTCCGAACGACCATCCGCACCGGCTGGCGCGATGTTCGCCACTTTAGCCACCGGAATGTTGGCCGGATACAAACCGTCCAGCCCCGAGGTCACCAATACGTCGTCTTTTTGTAAGTCCGCAGATTCTTGGTTAAAAATCCTCAGTTCCAAATAACCTTCGCTCTTGTCTCCACCGATAAAACCGCGTACCGCAGGATTGCGCTGCACCATCACCGGCACATTCACTTTGGTATCGGTAATCAGCGTCACTTCCGAACTATTGAGCTGCACATCGGTGATTTGCCCGAGCAAGCCGTCGCGTGTAATTACCGGCTGCCCCAGCTTCACACCGTTTTGACTACCCATGTTCAAAACCAGTTTGCGAATATACGGATCGACCACTTGATACAAGGCTTCAGCGGCAATCAACGGATGCGGCGTGCTGGATTTGAGCGCTAATTGAGCGCGCAGGGACTCATTATCGCGCTCAACATTGGCTAAAGTTTGCAAACGCATGGCGTAGCTCTCATTTTGCGCCACCAGATCACGATTTTGAATAGACAGGGTATGGATGTTGTAACTGTGAACAATGTGATCCGCTACCCAAACGCGCACCGAGTGAACCGTGCGCTGTACCGGTGTGACAAATGCCCATGCCAGCGCATCGCGCACAATCGGCGGCCCGTTTAAAACGAGCATGGCGATCGCGATACCACTGGCAAAGAGGACACGCACCCAGTCGGGTGTCGTACGACGAAATAGATTGTAGCTTCCGGCCATGACGCTGCTGCCCCTGCGTCAAGGATTATTCGTAGACGAAGAGCGAGCTGAAGCGGTTCAGATGTTCCAAAGACATACCCGAGCCACGCACCACGCACAACAGCGGATCTTCGGCAACATAAACCGGCAAGCCGGTTTCTTCTTGCAACAAACGATCCAAATCTTTGAGTAGCGCACCACCACCGGTCAATACGATACCGGATTCAGCAATATCCGCACTCAATTCCGGCGGCGTTTGCTCCAATGCGATTTTCACGGTGGACACGATTGCATTCAACGGCTCGGAGATGGCTTCCAAAATTTCATTGGAGTTCACCGTGAAGCTGCGTGGCACGCCTTCGGCCAGATTGCGGCCTTTGACTTCCATTTCCGCCACTTGCGCGCCCGGGAATGCCATACCGATTTCTTTTTTGATCAATTCTGCGGTCGGCTCACCGATCAACATACCGTAGTTGCGGCGGATGTAGTTCACGATGGCTTCATCGAACTTATCGCCACCCACGCGCGTGCTGTTTTTGTATACCATGCCGCCCAAGGAAATCACGCCCACTTCGGTCGTGCCGCCGCCAATGTCCACCACCATCGAACCGCGCGCTTCAAACACCGGCATACCCGCGCCCAGTGCAGCCGCCATCGGCTCTTCGATCAAGTGCGCCTCGGACGCACCCGCATTTTCCGCCGATTCACGAATCGCGCGACGCTCCACTTGAGTCGAACCGCACGGTACGCAAATCACAATACGCGGGCTGGGTTTGAACAAATTGGATTCATGTACTTGGCGGATGAAGTATTCGAGCATTTTTTCAGTAATGCTGAAATTGGCGATCACGCCGTCTTTCATCGGGCGAATCGCGTCGATATTGCCCGGCACTTTACCCAGCATCAATTTCGCCTCAGAACCCACCGCCTTAACCATTGGACGGCCGGTTTTATTGTCGTGCTGAATGGCCACCACTGACGGCTGATCGAGCACGATGCCTTTGCCATGCGCGTAGATCAAGGTGTTGGCCGTACCCAGGTCAATGGCCAGATCGTTGGAGAAATATTTGCGTATAAAATTAAACATGGTATCCCTTTTATTCGTTCAGTCACTGTATGAGCCGACAGGCGTCGCTCATATTACTCATCTTTTTAACGTTTGTCTGACCGCACCGCCATTATTTTGATGACGACTATTTGGCGATCGACGATTCGATTCTGTTGCTACAAACAATGCGCACAACGATTTGCAGCACAAGTAGTGCTTTATCCCAATGCGTTGTACAAGGCTTCTGTTGACCGCAGATGCGATTTATTCGGAGAACTCGACGCACTCTGCGCGGCGCTCATTAAACCAGCTTTTTGTGTGCCTTTTGCGGAACGCTCAATCCATTGACACTCAATCGCGATCTAAGCCTAATTATGTAAACGCGTTATGATACAGGAAAACCCCTGAATTCGGGGGCTTTTCTGGTTAAAAACATTGACTTATGCGTTGCAAAACACTCATATTCCACATACGAACTCGGTGTTAAAACCACATTACATATAGTGTTCTGGCAACAGCGAGCCGACGTATTTTTGTAAATGCCGCCAAAAACTCCCCGGCTCACGCGTGATTTTTTGCCCAGCGGCATCGCTCGTGCCTCCCGCCTCATCCGTAGCGTCCTCCGAGCCTAAAAACCAGTAGGTTTTACCCTCGGCATCCTGTCGCAGTTGATAACTGTAACGCGGATTGAGCTGAGTGAGCACCAACTGTCGTAATTGTTCCGAGAAAATCGGCTGCTCAATCAATGCGCCCACCTCGGTATTGCCCGTTACCGAGCAGTGATCCAGATTCATCGAACCGACGAAGCTCACGTCGCGGTCAATCACCACCACTTTGGAATGCAGCGCCGTACGCGACCCGCGAATCGAGAAAATCGGATGCCGCCATTGCGGTTCGCGCGGCACATCGGGATAACCACGCAATTCGTATACCGAAATCCCTGCCGCCAGCAGCCGATCACGGTAGTAATCATAATGCCCGTTGACCACCGGCACATCGTTTGATTGTAACGAGTTGCTCAGCACCGTCACCTGAACGCCACGCTGTTGCAATTGGATCAAAAAATCCAGCAGCTCATCGCCCGGTAAAAAATAGGGACTGACCACCAGTACCTCACGCTTGGCGTGGCTCATCGCATTAATCAGCTGATCAAACACCGGTGTATCGCGCCGTACCGCGCCATTTTCGGCCAAGCTGATGGTGGGCGGCTCAGCCGGTCGCGTGATTTTATCCGGCGGATCCATGAGGAAGGTGATTTTGCCCCAGCTCATTTTGGCCATCACATCACTGAGCATGGTGTCCTCCGCCTGTTTGAGCGCCTGCAGATACGGGTGGCGCTGTACACGCTCTTTACGCGTCAAACGGCTGGTGCTCAACAGCATTTTCGCAATCTGTTCACGTCGCAAATCGGTATATTGCTCATCAAAATCATCCACCGCCATGACTTGCGCCGAATTCCAATACGCATCAAAACCTTTTTGCATATCGGCCACCGCGTGCCCCGCGAGCAGCACATCCATATCCGAGAAATTATCCGCCTCTCCCGCATTGAAATAGCGGTCGCTCAAATTACGCCCGCCAGTGATGCCAAGCACACCGTCGGCCAGCCACATTTTGATGTGCATACGGCGGCGCAAGGTGCTCAAATTCGACAGAAACACCGCCCAACGCGTGACCAGATTCGCACGGAATTTTTTGATCGGATTGAACATCCGTACCTCGATATTCGGATGCGCGTTCAAAATCAACATTTCCCTGTCACGCCCCAGTTGCTCGCGATCATCCAGCAGCACCCGCACCCGCACACCGCGCTCTGCTGCCTCAACGATATCGCGCAGCAACAGGCGCGTACTCAAGCCTTTTTCCATGTTGTAGTACTGCAAATCCAAACTGTACTGCGCATTTTTAATCAAAGCACTGCGCGCTGCAAACGCCTCCACCCCGTTGGCCAAAGGGTAAACGGCGGAGTCGGTCAAAGAAGGGGATTTAACAGTCGGCGTTGAATTCATAGCACTGGATTGTTCGTCGGCCTCCGATTGGATCGGATCGGTACGTTCTGACGGCATTTTAGAGGCTTTTGTCGATGACATGCGGCTGAGCTGATAATTTTTTTGCTCCCGCTCCACCAAGCGCACCAGTCGCGCATTCGGCTGAATCGGCAAACTCTCACTGTGCGGCAAAGGACGCGCCGTCATACCCGACGGAAAATTATTCGCGCAGCCAGTGAGCTGCGCACTGAACGCCGCCAACAACGCCACTGCCCCGAGCGAACCCCGCTGACGCAACACTCTGCCCAACCGATAGTCTCCTAATACACGCATGCCCACCGCGTTTTATCCTTATTCTTCACCACGCGCAGCCATGTGCGCCACATCATCATATTTCCACCACGCCTCCGGCGTCGCCACACGCACACCTTGCTTGAGCGCACGCGAACGCAGCTTCAACAAATGCCTGTCCTTAGAAATCAACCAATCCACCCGATACGCCAGCGCCACATCAATAAACACCTGATCGTCCCGATCCATGCAGCGAATGCGCGTATAGGGCGTCGGCGGCGTCTGCATCATCGTCACCAACGCATGCGTCTGTGCCAAAATCTGCGCCTGACGCTCCGGCGCCACCGCAAATTGCGCACGTCCAAGCACATCCGCCCACTCATCCCACATCGGCGGCGTCATCAGCACACGGTATTCAACCGCACCTTGCTGCGCGCCATTCACCACACAATTTTGCAACTGCGCCATCGGCGAATCCGGCGTCTGCGCGAACACAAACCAATCCAACCAAATATTCGTATCCAAAATCAACTGAACCACCCGCGGTTCGACACAAGGCTCAATACTCGGCTCGCCGCTCACATTCTGACTGGTCTCACTAATTGCACTCACAGCGACACCAAGCGCCCGTTGCGGATGCGGACACCCTTTTTACTCAAACCCAACAAAGCCTCTTTCTCAGCCAACAGCAACAACTGCGCCCGATTCTGCGCATGACAAATCGCCGCTGCCAACGCATCGGCCGCATCCGCCTGCGGTTTCGCCGGCAAACCAAGCAAACGCGCCACCATCTCCTGCACCTGCTCCTTTTTCGCCTTACCATGCCCCACCACCGCCTTTTTTAACTGCAAAGCCGTGTACTCATGCACCGACAAATCCCGCATCACCAGCGCACTCATCGCCGCACCGCGCGCCTGCCCGAGTAGCAGCGTCGACTGCGGATTAATATTCACAAACACCTTCTCCAGCACCGACTCATGCGGATGATACGCATCCACCACCTGATGCACCCCATCAATCAACGAACGCAAACGCTCCGGCAGCGCCTCGCCCGCTACCTTAATCACCCCGCTCGCCACATACGTCATCTCGTGACCGCGCACATCAATCACCCCGAAGCCCGTAAAACGCAAGCCCGGATCAATGCCCAGCAGACGAATGGTCGATTCTACTTTTTTCACAGACAGAACTACTTTCTCACCGACTGACTCAGCGACAAACCCACTAAGCGCGACACAATCAACACCACATACATCACCCCGCAAAACATCTGCACCGCCGAAATCGCCCGACCCAAAGGATGCACCGCAATCACATCGCCCAGCCCCGTATTCGTCTGCGCACTGAAACTCATGAACAACAACTCAATCCACGTGCGCGGCGCATCGCTATTCACCGCCGCAATGATGCTGTGCGGAAACACCCCCTGCAATGCCGAGTAGAAAAACGCAAAACCCCACGCCATCAAGGTAAAACCTGCCGCTACCGCAAACAACTCATCGCGCGTCACCTCATGATCCTGCAACACATACAACACAATCCCCGCCGCGCCGTACAAATACGCCACACCCTCGATCACATTCGCCCACACCGCCAAATCATGCCAACCCAGCCAGACCGCACCATTCAACGCCAGCGCCACCACCACAAAGACAAAACCCACCGCGTTAAAAATCGGCATCCGATGAATAATCACCGCCACCAATACCAAAGCCAATGCCGACAAACCCCACGACACCGCCTGCGCCGTCACCCCATCATTAAGCAACGGCACAGTCAAAATAATCACCAACTGCACCAAAAGCAAAACTGCGGATGGCAAACGCCTCAAAGTCGCAAACATAAACACCTCATATCCATTAACAGCCGCAGTATAAAACAAACGCCGCCCAATGTGCGTCACAAAGGGCGGCGGATAAATAGAGTAACACTTAAAATGTCACATCATAAACCAATATAAACTCACCAAAAATTATAGCAACTGACAGATTTATATTTAACGGCAAGACAAAATTTCACGTATTTTTCCATCAAGCATTTCTCCAGATGGTAAATTAGGACCACTGATAAATCTTGCAGAGAATTCATCCGCCTTAAACCTTAGAGTTCTTGTTTGAAGAAGATTTCTAATACCACCCAACCCAACAGGACCTCCCAAATCGTAAGTATGAACGGTGATAACATCAGCTCCACTTTCAGCAACCAAGGGAATATCATGACCAATGATCTCTTCAAATCGCTGATATACCGGCTCTGGAACGATGAAGTATAAACCTTGTTTCACTAGTTTTGACTTAGAATATACCAAGCTTTTTCTAATAATTTGGGGAATTAATCGCTTATGAACATTAGCCCAGTTAAGACCATGAGCAGATGGAGGAGCAGGAAATTTTCTATCACGTGCCGCATACCACGCATCACGATAATTTCCAGTAATATCAATACTCTGAACCTCAATACCTACATACTCTTGAAGCACACCATCTTTTATATAAGCAAGCACCCAGTCCATACTCATTTTGCTCAACTTAACTTCTTTTCCAGAGTTCTGACCAAGCGCAACGACGCAGTCTAAAAGTGAATTTGATTTGGTTGTTTCTTTAACATACTCATCGAAAAGCATAAAAGGCTTTTCACCAAAGACACTTTGGCTTACTCTCCTTATGGCAGCATAACCATCGGCATATAATCTGTTAGGGGGTAATACCCCCTAAAAGGGCGGCATCTAAAAGTAGAATCAACACAAGTCCTGCGTTTAGTGCAGGACGCGTGAGTTTGTTAAAGCCATCATACGCGTTTGCGCTGGAGTGAATCCACCGAGCGACATATGAGGACGGTT
>CAYPYQ010000247.1:0-8320 GCA_964414735.1 uncultured Hydromonas sp. | reverse complement strand
TACTGTTTCGCGCGGAACTCGGTGAGTTTTTGCGCCAGCGCCGCGTCAGTCATGGCGAGGTTGGCAATCGCGTGCAGCGCCGCATTGGCTGCGCCCGCTTCTCCAATCGCGAAGGTCGCTACCGGCACGCCTTTGGGCATTTGCACAATAGAATACAGCGAATCTTGACCACTCAGGTATTTGCTCGGCACCGGCACGCCAAAAACCGGCACGATGGTTTTAGCTGCGAGCATTCCGGGCAGATGCGCCGCGCCGCCTGCGCCGGCGATGATAGCTCGGATGCCGCGCGCGTGTGCGGTTTCGGCGTAGTCAAACATATCATCCGGCATGCGATGGGCGGAGACCACTTTGGCTTCATACGCCACGCAGAATTGTTCGAGCATTTCAGCGGCTTGTTTCATGATCGGCCAGTCGGAGTTGCTGCCCATGAGGATACCGACCACCACGGAAGTATTGGGAGTTGTTGTATTCATTGAGATTCCTTAATCCATGCACAAGGGCGCATACCATGCGCCTCCATGCACCTTTACGCTCATACAGATAAATCGTTACCGGTGATTTTGACCAATGCTTCGCGGTATTTAGCCGCGGTTGCGTCAATCACGTTTTGCGGCAAATTCGGTGCCGGCGGGGTTTTGTTCCAATCCAGCGTTTCGAGGTAGTCACGCACGTATTGTTTGTCATAGCTCGGCGGTGAGATGCCGACTTTGTATTCGTCCGCAGGCCAGTAGCGCGATGAGTCGGCGGTCAGCACTTCGTCCATGACGTGCAGCACGCCATTTTTGTCCAAACCAAATTCAAATTTAGTATCGGCAATGATGATGCCTTTGGTCGCAGCGTAATCTGCGGCGCGTTGGTACAGTGCAAAGCTTACGTCGCGGATTTGTTGTGCCAGTTCGCTGCCGATGCGTTGCTCAACTTCGGCAAAGCTGATGTTTTCATCGTGCTCGCCCACGTCGGCTTTCGCAGCGGGTGTGAACAGTGGTTGTGGTAATTTTTCGGCCAATTGCAAACCCGCTGGCAATTCGATACCACAGACTTTTCCAGTGGCTTGATAATCTTTCCAACCCGTACCGATGATGTAACCGCGCACGACCGCTTCGACCAAGATTGGCTTGAGACGCTTGACCACAACCGAACGACCGCGTACTTGCTCTACCTCATCGGGCGCGACCACGGTGGTCGGATCAATGCCGGTCAAATGATTCGGCACCACGTCGTGCAGCTGCGCGAACCAAAAATTGCTCATTTGATTGAGCACTTTGCCTTTATTTGGAATCGGCTCATTCATCACCACGTCAAACGCAGACAAGCGATCCGTGGTGATCATCAGCAGATGATCGTCGTCAATGATATAGGTGTCGCGAACTTTGCCTTTGGCCAGCAAAGGCAGGGATTTAATCGAGGTGGCATACAGTGCGTTGGCTGTCATGATGCTCTTTCAAAAGTGGGGATATGCAATGGAAAACGCCCAATGAGACACGACTCATTGGGCGAACCCATGATCGAAAATTTCGATCCATATTTTACCGTAAACTCAAGGATTTAGCGATTAAAATCACCGTCCCTACGGCATTTACAAACATTTGCAAATTTACAGCACATCTACGGCGTTCAGCTCTTTGAATGCTTTCATCAGGCGTTCCACCATAGATTCGCTGCCTTTACGCAGCCATACACGTGGGTCGTAGTATTTTTTGTTCGGTTTGTCTTCACCTTCAGGATTGCCCAACTGACCTTGCAGGTAGTCTTGCTTGTCCTTGTAGTAGTTCAAAACGCCTTCCCAGTTCGCCCATTGCGTGTCAGTGTCGATGTTCATTTTCACCACGCCATAGCCAACCGCTTCTTTGATTTCCTCTGGGGTTGAGCCAGAACCGCCGTGGAATACGAAGTCCAGAGATTTGGCTGGCAGACCGAATTTTTCTGACACGTATTTTTGTGAGTTGTCCAAAATTTTCGGGGTCAATTGCACGTTGCCCGGTTTGTACACGCCGTGTACGTTACCAAACGACGCGGCGATGGTGAAACGCGGGCTGATTTTGCTCAGGCGCTCGTAGGCGTATGCCACGTCTTCTGGTTGGGTATACAAAGCCGAGGAGTCCATGCCGGTGTTGTCCACGCCGTCTTCTTCACCGCCGGTGCAGCCCAATTCGATTTCCAGCGTCATGCCCATTTTGTCCATGCGTTTGAGATATTGCTCGCAGATTTCGATATTTTCTTGAAGCGACTCTTCGGATAAATCCAGCATGTGTGATGAGAACAGCGGTTTGCCGGTTTCGGCAAAGAATTTTTCGCCCGCATCCAGCAGTCCGTCAATCCACGGCAAGAGTTTTTTCGCCGCGTGATCGGTGTGCACGATCACAGGCACGCCGTAGGCTTCAGCCACTGCATGTACGTATTTAGCACCGGCGATGGCGCCGAGAATGGCTGATTGTTGGCCTTCGAGTTTCAGACCTTTACCGGCAAAAAATGCCGCGCCACCGTTCGAGAACTGTACAATCACCGGTGCTTTGGCTTTAGCCGCAGCTTCCAGAACTGAGTTCACCGTATCGGTGTTCACGCAGTTCACTGCTGGCAAAGCGTAGTGCCCCTCTTTGGCCAATTCAAAAATTTTCTGTACCGCGTCGCCTGTCGCTACGCCTGCTTTAACAACTTCCAACACTTGGGTCATGGGATACTCCTAATCAAAAATCTATAAAAAAGCCCCTCAACCATATCATCGGTTAAAGGGCTGTCTATCATTTAAGCTTTGGCTTCCAAAGCCGCTACCGCCGGCAGTTTTTTGCCTTCCAAGAATTCGAGGAACGCGCCACCACCGGTCGAAATATAGCTGACTTTATCAGCGATGTCGTATTTGGCAATCGCGACCAAAGTATCGCCGCCACCCGCGATCGAGAACGCATCGGACTCAGCAATCGCGTGCGCCAATACTTTCGTTCCGTTACCAAACTGATCAAACTCAAACACACCCACAGGACCGTTCCACACGATCGTGCCGGCTGATTTGAGCTGCGCCGCGATGACTTCGGCGGTTTCAGGCCCGATATCCAAAATCATGTCGTCTTCCGCCACATCAGTGGCTTTTTTCACAGTTGCAACGGCGTCTTTAGAAAACTCTTTGGCCACGACCACATCGGTTGGAATCGGCACAGTCGCACCGCGTGCAGACATTTTAGCGATGATGCGCTTGGCATCTTCGACCAAATCCGCTTCGACCAATGATTTTCCCACTGGCAAACCCGCCGCCAGCATGAAAGTGTTGGCAATACCGCCACCGACGATCAATTGATCCACTTTATCGGCCAAGCTTTCCAAAATCGTCAATTTGGTGGAAACTTTAGAACCAGCCACGATCGCAGCCAGCGGTTTTTTCGGTGCGTGCAATGCTTTACCCAACGCATCCAACTCAGCCGCGAGCAAAGGACCGGCCACAGCCACGGGTGCAAAGCGTGCAATCCCGTGCGTGGTTGCTTCGGCGCGGTGTGCGGTACCGAACGCATCGTTCACATACACATCGCACAGTTTGGCCATTTTTTGCGCCAATTCTTCGTTGTCTTTTTTCTCGCCCTTGTTCACGCGGCAATTTTCCAGCACCACCACTTCGCCAACATTGGCAGTTACACCATCTACCCAGTTTGCTTGTAAATGCACCGGTACAGAGCCACCCAGCAGCTCGCTGATGCGATCCGCCACCGGTTTGAGCGAGTCTTCGGGCTTCATTTCGCCTTCGGTCGGACGACCCAAATGCGAGGTCACCATCACTGCTGCACCCGCATCCAGAGCCATTTTGATCGCTGGAATCGACGCGCGAATACGCGTATCGTCGGAAATTTGACCCGCATCGTTGAAAGGTACGTTTAAATCAGCACGGATAAACACACGTTTACCGTTCAGAGCTTTTTGCTCAACCAATTGCGCCAGAGTTTTTACTGTCATTGCCTTCTCCTGAAAAAAATTCGCTACGGGTCTGCAGCCGACAGTTCGCATGGCGTCTCCATCGACCGCTCAATCATCCGCATTATACCCCTTACATCCTTAGGAAAAGTAGAAATTTGGCCATATATGTAATCGAATACATAAAATTAAAGCAGGCAAAAATATAATTTTTTTTATCGTTTATTTGTCATGATTTATCGTTCAAACACAGCAATGGATTCGACATGCGCAGTATGCGGGAACATATTCACAACCCCCGCGCTTTTGAGCTGATAACCAACCTGATTGACCAAAATTCCTGCATCACGCGCCAAGCTGCCCGGATTGCACGACACATAGACAATACGCTGCGGACGTTCCGCCTCAGCCAAATCGCCTAACGCCAAGCACAACGCCTCCGCACCTTCGCGCGGCGGATCGACGAGGTATTTATCCAACTGTCCCAGTCCGCGCAGATCCTCTGCCGTGACTTCAAATAAATTGCGGCAGTGAAATTCAGTTTTGTGATCCAAGCCATTCACTTTCGCGTTCTGTAAAGCGCGTTCATTTAACTGCTCAGAACCCTCCACACCCACCACGTGTGCCGCTCGGGTCGCCAAAGGCAAGGTAAAGTTCCCCAAACCACAGAAAAAATCGGCTACGCGCTCATTCGGCTGAACATCCAACAAACGCACCGCACGCCCGACCAATACACGATTGATGTGGAAATTCACCTGCGTAAAGTCCGTCGGACGATACGGCATGCGTACACCGAACTCGGGCAAATCATAGTACAGCGACTCGGTCTGCGGATGAAACGGATACACCGTGTCCGGCCCTTTGGGTTGCAACCACACATCCACGCGATGCGTATCGCCAAATTCGCGCAAAATCGCCTCGTCTTCCACCGTCAGTTGCTCCAAATTGCGGAACACCAGCACGGTATTTTCCTGACCGACCGCGACCTCAATCTGCGGCATACGCTCGCGGATCGACAGTTGACCGATGACTTCGCGCATGACTGGCAACAAATCCGACACATGCTGCGGCAAAATTTGGCACGAGGTCATATCGGTCAGATAGCGCGGTTGTTTTTCAAAAAACCCGACCAACACCGAACCTTTTTTCGGCACATAACGCGCGGTCAAACGCGCTCGGTAACGGTAGTGCCACGTCGGCCCCATGATCGGCCGCAAGATGGTTTCCGGCTTAACCTTACCGATGCGTTGCAGATTATCCTCCAGCACGCGCTGCTTAATCGCCACTTGCGAGCGCGGATGCACATGCTGCATAGCACAGCCACCGCAAATACCAAAATATTGGCATTTAGGCTGAACGCGTGAAGCAGACGGCTTGAGCACCTCGGTGGTTTGCGCCATATCATAGTTCGGCTTGCTGCGGGTGACCTCGGCGCGCACGGTTTCGTATGGCAATGCACCGGAAATAAACACGACTTTCTCATCGCGCCGCGCAATGCCACGCCCCTCCATATCCAAGGACTCTACCTCGTACTCGAACACTTTTCGCTCAGCGGGTTTAATTCCCCCCGTATCTCGCCTTTTATGACGCATTTTGATTAACAACCTTTTTGCAAAATAAAATAAACGTTGCGCGGGGCTCACACTCCGCGCAACGTAGAATCATACGATAAACGCTACTGTCAATCAACGATTGGGCAATACGCGCATCGGATCAATCGGTTTGGAATTTTGACGGATTTCAAAATATAACTGTGTACGGGACGCGTCACTATCTCCCTCGTTCGCAATCTTTTGTCCTGCACTCACGCGTTGACCTTGGCGCACAAACAATTCCTCATTGTTCGCATACACGCTGCTCCACGTATCATTGTGCTTGATCACCACCATATTGCCATAACCACGCAGATTGCTGCCTGCGTAGATCACCTCACCGGCAGAGGCCGCGAATACCGGAGAACCGCGCTCACCGCCAAATACAATCCCTTTGGTCAGATTACCGTCGTAGTTGCGAATCAGCGAATTGGACGATGGCCAGCTCCACGGCACCGGATTGGCAATCGCCGTATTGACCTTGATTTCCGGATCGCTGATGGACGCCTGCGCACGCCCTGGCGTCGGGGTTGTGTTCGGCGCAGTTGCCGTTACCGAAGTCGAGCCACTCGCATTCGGGCGCACACGCAAGCGCCAGCCTACTTCAAGGTAATTCGGATTGCTCAAGCCATTCCAGGCCATTAGCTGACTCACACTCACACCATTGGCACGCGCGATCAACGCCAAAGTGTCGCCTGAGCGCACACGATACATGCCTGCGCTATCAGCCCTACGTGACACGGACGAACCCGACGACGACGGCGTCGACACACAAGCCGACAACCCCATAGTTCCCACAACTGCGATCAGTGCCGCTCTGGCCACCATCTTTTGTATGCGCATATTTCAACTCCTATTTTTGTGTACTCTGAGTACCCTCTAACAACGGCACAAAGTGCACCGCATCCAAAAACTCGTTCTGCCATTCACGCAAAGACACCCGCGTGATGCGAACCAACTGCTGAAATTGTTGAGCACCGCGCTGATTCACCACCAAAGGAGCCACCAGCACACCGCCCACGCGTAATTGTTCTAACAAATCCTGCGGGATTGCCAAACCAGCCGCAGCCATCACAATCCCATCAAACGAGCCCACTTCCGGCCAACCGACCAAACCATCACCGAAGCGCACATGCGGCACTGTAGAGACAACGCCTTGCACCTTCGCCAAGTTGACTTGTGCCAACCGATACAAAGGCTCAATGCGCTCAATCGAGTACAACTCCCGCACGAAACATGCTAACACGGCACATTGATAGCCGCAACCCGTTCCCACTTCTAAGACACGATCGCAGCGACCACCCAGCTTCAACGCCCCCTCACGTAACAAACCCAACATGCGCGCCACCGTGGATGGCTGAGAAATCGTCTGCTCATGCCCGATCGGCAACGCATCATCGTCATACGCCCGCAAATAAAACGCCTCATCGACAAATACATGACGCGGCACGCGCCCCATCGCCGCCAGAACGGTCTCATCGGCCAAACGCAAATGACGCAAGGCTTCAACCATCTGCGCCCGAGATTTGGTCAAAATTTCCGGATGTGCGCGCCAATCCACCGACGTACTGCGCAAAGTTTCCTCACGCATAATCGAATACAAATGCTCGGTCGGCTTCGGCGCGAACGACATCGGCTTGATCGGCTGCGCCTGACGACGCGCCTGTGCGCTCGACCAAGCGCGCTGCACCTCGCTCAAATGCTCAAAAGTCGGCTTTTTCCTATTCACGCATCGCCTTCGATAATATTACAGACTCAAGTCCGCCATCAGGCCGCTCACACCCTGCAATTGCTCATACGACGTCAGATCAATTTGCAACGGCGTGATCGACGTTTTACCATGTTCCACCGCATAAAAATCCGTACCCTCGTCGCCATCCTTCACCGCACCCGCAGCGCCGATCCAATACATCGTCTCGCCACGCGGATTTTGCACACGATGCAAATCCTGCGCCCAATGACGACGCCCCAGACGCGTCACCGCTACGCCATGAGCCTGCAACTGTGCGTATGGCAGATTCGGAATATTCACATTCCACAGCATCGAACCGGTCAACTTCTTCGCCAACACCAGCTGCACAATCGAACGCGCCATCTGCGCCGCATCCTCAATATGCGCCCAACCGCGCTCCACCTGCGAAAACGCAATCGACGGCACGCCGAGCATAAAGCCTTCCATCGCCGCCGCTACTGTGCCCGAATACAGCGTATCATCGCCCATATTCTGACCGTTATTAATCCCAGAAATCACAATATCCGGCTTCACATCAAAAAAACCCGTCGCAGCCAAATGCACACAATCGGTCGGAGTGCCCGATGCCGAATAAAAACCATTGCTCGACTGACGCACACTGAGCGGCAAGCCCAGCGTCAACGAATTGGACGCCCCCGAACAATTCTGCTGCGGCGCCATCACCACCACATCACCCAAATCCTTCACCGCCGCATACAGCGCCTCAATTCCCGGCGCATGATAGCCATCGTCATTACACACCAAAATTCGTGTCATACCCATCCCAAAAAATAGTCCTCAAAAACCACCCCAACGCATGTGCCAACCCTACGTCACAACACACCGATTGAACCACGTAACAGCCGTATTATAAAGGCTCGCACTTTGCTTGAGTGCAAAAAACCGATATAATCCAAAGACTCGGAGCGTAGCGCAGCCTGGTAGCGCACTTGCATGGGGTGCAAGGGGTCGCGAGTTCGAATCCCGCCGTTCCGACCAAACCATAAAAAAGGCTTGCAGTTTCTACACTGCAAGCCTTTTTGCATCTACTTCATATCCAACACCACTCACACCTCAGCCAGTTCGCTCACCACTTTAAACG
>CAYPYQ010000246.1:0-7329 GCA_964414735.1 uncultured Hydromonas sp. | reverse complement strand
GGCAGCTTGGTGATGCGTACGGAAAAACGCGCCTTGGCTTTGCCATCCATGCGTGTATTTCACTGGCTCAAACGTGCGTTTGAATGGTGGTATTTACGCGCATATCGCTAAGCGTTTGTAAACATTAACGGCCTTATCTGTCTTACAATAGTGGGTTTTCAGCCCGCTATTTTTACATCACAACGTCATGTCTAACGATTTAAACCAAATCCGCCACGAGGTCGAGCACCGCCGCACCTTCGCCATCATTTCCCACCCCGACGCGGGTAAAACCACGCTCACGGAGAAGCTATTGCTGTTCTCCGGTGCGATTATGGAGGCGGGTACGGTCAAGGGTAAAAAAGGTGGTAAATTCGCCACCTCCGACTGGATGGAGATTGAGAAGCAGCGCGGCATTTCGGTCGCGTCCTCGGTCATGCAGTTTGAGTACAAAGAGCACTTTGTCAATCTGCTTGATACGCCGGGTCACCAAGACTTCTCCGAAGACACCTATCGCGTATTGACTGCGGTTGACTCGGGGCTGATGGTGATTGACGCAGCCAAAGGTGTGGAGGCGCAGACCATCAAATTGCTCGACGTGTGTCGCCTGCGCCATACGCCGATTGTCACGTTTATGAACAAATGTGACCGCGAAGTGCGTGATCCGTTGGATTTGCTCGATGAGGTTGAAAGCGTATTGAAAATCAACTGTGCGCCAGTGACTTGGCCGATCGGCAAGGGCAAAAATTTCAAAGGTGTGTATCATCTGCTGCGCGATGAAGTGCTCTTGTTTGAAGCGGGTACGGAAAAAATCGTGTTGGATTTGGAGGTGATCAAAGGCATTGACAATCCACGTCTGGACGAGCTGTTTGCTGATGAAGCGGCGCAGTTGCGCATGGACATTGAATTGGTTCAGGGCGCATCGCATACCTTTGATCTGCAGGAGTTTTTGGCGGGGCGTTTAACGCCGGTGTTCTTCGGCTCGGCGATCAATAACTTTGGCGTGCGCGAGATTCTCGACTCGCTGATTGACTGGGCGCCTGCACCTGCGGGTCGTGATGCGACCGTGCGCGAGGTGCAGTCGACTGAGGGTAAATTCTCCGGTTTTGTGTTCAAAATTCAAGCGAATATGGATCCGAAGCACCGCGACCGCATTGCCTTTCTGCGCGTGTGCTCGGGTAAATTTGAGCGCGGTATGAAAATGAAACACCTGCGCCTGAACCGTGACGTGGCCGCGAACTCGGTCGTGACCTTTATGTCGCATGCGCGCGAGATCGTCGAGGAGGCATTCGCGGGCGACATCATCGGCATTCCGAATCACGGTAATATTCAAATTGGTGACAGCTTCTCCGAAGGCGAAATGCTGGCGTTCACGGGCATACCGTTTTTTGCGCCGGAGTTGTTCCGCATTGCGCGCATTAAAAATCCGCTGAAAATCAAACAGCTGCAAAAAGGTTTGCAGCAGCTCGGCGAAGAGGGCGCAGTGCAGGTGTTCAAACCGATGAACGGCTCGGACATGGTGCTCGGCGCAGTGGGTGTACTGCAATTTGAGGTGGTGGCGCATCGCTTGCAAACCGAGTACGGTGTCGAAGTGGTGTTTGAAACACCATCGACGAATATCGCGCGTTGGGTATCGTCGGAGAATAAAGTGCAATTGACCGAGTTTGAAAAAACGCAGATGAATAATCTGTCGGTCGATGCGGCGGGTAATCTGACGTATCTGGCGAACCACCGCGTGAATCTGGATATGATGAAGGAGCGCTATCCCGATTTGGTGTTCCATGAGACGCGTGAACATGCGGTGAATTTGACTTCGGCATAATCGTGCATGAATAGAAAAAGGCACTCGAAAAAGAGTGCCTTTTATTTTGGGCTCATGCGTTTTACGAAATCTTGCGAATCTGCATGGTGTCCGAACCGCCGGTTTTACCCATGGCCGAACCACGGGTGATCACCACGGTGTCGCCTTTTTCCACGATGCCTTTTTCTTTCAAAATGGTTTGTACGCGATCCGCCACTTCGTACGGCAGCATGTCTTTGTCGAGCAAATCCATCACGGTGACCTCGCGGTACAGGCTCAAACGGCGCAGGGTACGCACGTTTTTACTGAAGGCGTAAATCGGGGTGTTGATGTTGTGACGTGACATCCACAGCGCGGATGAGCCGGATTCGGTCATCACGGCAATCGCTTTGGCACCTAAATGGTGTGCGGCAAATACGGCGGAAATCGCAATGCCTTCGTCCACGCGGGTAAAGACGTAATCGCGCAGCTCACGATCCAAATCGACACGTGAGGATAGCTCGGCTTCATCACACACTTGTGCCATGGTTTGCACCGTGACCACCGGATAGTCGCCTGAGGCGGTTTCGGCGGAGAGCATGACCGCATCGGTGCCGTCGAGTACCGCGTTGGCCACGTCGGAGACTTCGGCGCGGGTTGGTACGTGGCTGGTAATCATGGATTCCATCATTTGCGTCGCGGTGATGGAGAGTTTGTTCATTTCCCGCGCTTTGCGGATCATCATTTTTTGCAAAGCCGGAACTTTGGAATCACCCACTTCAACGGCTAAATCGCCACGCGCGACCATCAGGCCATCGGAGGCTTCGAGAATTTCCACCAGATTCGGGATGGCCTCGGCGCGTTCGATTTTGGCAATCAGCAGTGCGTCGCCACCGGCGTTACGCATCAGTTCGCGCGCCATATACATGTCGGCTTTGCTTTTCGGGAAGGAGACCGCGAGAAAGTCGGCTTGGAACTGGGCGGCGGTGATGATGTCGGCCATGTCTTTGGCCGTCAGCGCGGCTGCGGACAGGCCGCCGCCGAGTTTGTTAATCCCTTTACGGTCGGACAGTTTGCCGCCTTGTTCGACGATACATTCGAGTTCGTCGCCGGTGTTTTTTTCCACGCGCATGCGGATTTTGCCGTCGTCCAGCAGTAGGATGTCACCGCGCTCAATGTCTTTGATCAAGTCGGGAAAGTCCAGGCCGACGCGATTAATGTCGCCGGGTACGTCGGCTTGTTTGTCAAAGACGAAGGAGCTGCCATTGGTCAGCATCACGCTTTTTTCTGCGAATTTGGAGATGCGGATTTTCGGCCCCTGCAAATCGGCCAAAACGCCGATGTGCACGCCCAATTCGTTGGCCAGCGCGCGCACATTGTTCACACGATCAATATGTTCTTGTGCCGAGCCGTGCGAGAAATTGATGCGGACGACGTTAACGCCTGCGAGGATCATCTCGCGCAGAATTTCGGGTGACGAGGATGCTGGGCCTAAGGTGGCTACGATTTTGGTGTCTCTCATGGCAGTCCTTTGTTTGTGTGAGGTTGAGATAAACAATCCCATCATCGCATGTTTGTATGTCATCCCCATGAAGGTTTGTACCTGTGTGTACGACGACATACCGAGGCGGCGTTAATGGGTTTGCGCGTTATTTCCTTTTCTTCATTTGAAACAGTGCAGCCACTTGCTTTTTGGGCTTGTGCAGCGGCATCCGGCTAGACAACGGGGTGTGTGCCAAATCGGGTTTGTGCGTTGATCCGTCCGTCGAATTGGCCACATACGGCTGGGAGAAAAACGGATCGTCCGAAACACTCATTTGGCGGCGCAGGTAGTTCAACTCGTCCTCATCCAGCGCGCTGCGGCGATGCGGTGCGCTGCGCTCGATGTTGCGCACACGCGGGCCGTCTTCGTGCGGCGTGCTCGCGTCGGCTGAGGAGCCACTGCGCGATGGGCGTTCGGGTTTGAGGATGGTTTGCAGTTCAAAGTCCTGCTTCGTGAGCTTTTTGATGGCAGCGAGTAAACGCTCATCGTCATCGGTCACCAGTGACAGCGCACGTCCGCTGGCTCCGGCGCGGCCGGTGCGACCGATGCGATGCACGTAGTCTTCGGCGTTATACGGTAGGTCAAAATTGACCACGCACGGCATGGCGGCAATGTCCAAACCGCGTGCCGCAACGTCAGTGGCCACCAGAATCGGTACGGTGCCGTTTTTAAATTCATCCAACGTGGCCAAGCGTTCGGTTTGCGTTTGATCGCCGTGCAGCGCGCGTGCTTGCACGTGTGCGCGTTGTAAAAAACGTGCCAAATCGCGTGCTTCGATTTTGGTGTTGACGAAAATCATGGCCTGATCGACCGACTCTTGACGCAGCAGTTGTACCAGCGCACTGCGTTTGTGGTTTTTATCGCGCACTTGGAACATGCTTTGCGTGATGGTGGTCGCGGTGGCGTTGCGTTGTGCGGTTTCGATCAGTATTGGATTTTTTTGGTACGACTCGGCGAGTTTGCGAATTTCGGGCGAGAACGTCGCCGAGAACAGCAGCGTCTGGCGCTGTTTCGGTAATAAATTCAAGATGCGCTGCAAGTCGGGCAAAAAGCCCATGTCGAGCATGCGGTCGGCTTCGTCTAAAACCAAGTACTGAACTTGATTGAGATTGACGTTGCGCTGCTCCAAATGGTCGAGCAGTCGACCCGGCGTGGCGATCAGCAGCTCCACACCCGCGCGAATGGCGGGTGTTTGCGTTTTGATGTCCACGCCACCGAATACCACCGCGGTGCGGATGTCGGTGTGTTTAGCGTAGGTGTGCGCGTTATCCGCGACCTGTACCGCCAATTCGCGCGTGGGGCAGAGCACCAAGGCGCGTACGGGATGGCGAGCAGGGGATGTGCTGGTGGAGGACAGCGGCAAGATTTTTTGCAAAATCGGCAGCACAAAACTGGCGGTTTTCCCCGTACCGGTTTGCGCCGAACCCATCACATCCTGACCCGATAAAACCACCGGAATGGCTTGCGCCTGAATCGGTGTGGGCGTGCTGTAGCCGGCATCGGCAATCGCACGCAAAATGCGCTCATCCAAAGCGAAGTCGGAAAATGTCGTTGCGCTGGGGTGGGTTGAAATCGGTGGGGTGTTGCTCATGTCGTGGCCATCATCCAATGCGTGATTTACAGCTCACACTGAGCTGCGCGTATTTGGTATCGTTTACAAACGCTATTGTATCCGATTCGCACGCGGGTGAGGGCGGCTTTTCCCGAACGGGCGTTCGTGATGATGTGTGCGGAAATAGGATCATGAGGTCTTGTATTTTGGTGAAAATTGCCTAAAATAGCACGACTGTACGAATTTTATATTTATAAAGATTGAGGGATCAAAGGAGCGTGGCATGAGCACATCTATGGAACAAACCAATAAAGCGGGTGCAAGCACGCCATTGACCGAAGCGGCAGCGGATATTTCACGCTCGCAGATCGAACCGATGGGCGAGCCGGTGGCGCGGACTTTGAAGCACCGCCGGACGTTTTGCTATGAGGTGTTTGAGCGTGACGACGGTTTGTGGGACATCGAAGCGCAAATGCAGGATCGCAAAACCTACGAATTCACTTTAGCCAGCTCATTGCGTGCGCCAGCGGAGCCGCTGCACAGCATGATTTTACGCGTAACGGTGGACACTACATTGACCATCGTTGACGTCCAAGCGCAAACACTCGGTGCGCCGTATTTGAAGCAGTGCCAGACCATCACGCCAGACTATCGCAAAATGATCGGGCTGAATATTCTCAAAGGTTTCCGCCCTGCGATTCGTGAGCTATTTGAAGGGGTGGCGGGTTGTACGCATTTGACGGAGTTGGCGAACAGTCTGCCGACCGTGGTGATTCAGGGTGTGGCCGTTGAACTGAACACACGCCACCGCAGGGCGGTGGGTGATGCGCAGGCGGGTCGACCGTTTCAGATCAACAAATGCCATGCGCTGGCCGAAGGCGCAGAGGCGGTTAAACTTTACTACCCCAATTGGTACCAAAAGCCATCGGTGGTCGATCCTGAAATCACCCCAGAGACAGCTGATCCCGACGCGGCTGAGTGATGCTGAGGCGTTGCCTCGACGAGCGGAGCCTTGATGTTGGATCCATTCGCAGAAAATTAAAAGCACAGCAAAAAAAATGATGCGGCATACGCAATGAGGTAGAATGCGTTTGCTATGTTTTAAGGATATGGTCATGCCGCTCGGCAGCATGTCGGGTAGTCGTGCGCAGGCCATTGTCTATAGGTTGCAATACCAAATCATTACTCGCAAGGGGTTTGCGTCATGAAAATTCATGAATATCAAGGTAAAGAAATTCTCAAAAAGTATGGCGTACCAGTGCCGCGCGGCATTCCCGCGTTCACTGTGGATGAAGCATTAAAAGCCGCCGAAGCATTGGGCGGCTCGGTCTGGGTGGTCAAAGCACAGATTCACGCCGGTGGTCGCGGTAAAGGCGGCGGTGTGAAAGTGGCCAAATCCATGGACGAGGTCAAACAATACGCCGAGCAAATTCTCGGCATGCAGTTGGTCACGCATCAAACAGGTCCGTCGGGTCAAAAAGTACGCCGCCTGCTGATCGAAGAAGGCGCTGATATTCAAAAAGAATACTACCTCGGCATGCTGGTGGACCGTGCCTCACAAAAAGTCTGCGTCATGGCCTCATCCGAAGGTGGCATGAATATCGAAGAAGTCGCCGAGCACACACCGGATTTGATTCACAAACTCTACGTTGACCCAGTCTCCGGTATCACCGATGAGCAAGCGGACGATTTGGCGCGCAAAATGGGCATGCCTGAAGCCTCGGTTGGCGGCGCGCGTACCGTGCTGCAAGGACTGTACAAAGCCTTTGTCGAAACCGATGCCGATTTGGCGGAAATCAACCCGCTGATCACCACGGGCGATGGCAAAGTCGTCGCGCTGGACGCGAAAATGAATTTCGATTCAAACGCACTGTACCGCCATCCGGAAATCGTCGAAATGCGCGATCTGGACGAAGAGGACGCGGCGGAAATCGAAGCCTCTAAATTTGGTTTGTCCTACATTTCACTCGATGGCAACATTGGCTGCCTCGTGAACGGTGCGGGTTTGGCGATGGCCACGATGGACACCATCAAATTGTACGGTGGCGAACCGGCGAACTTCCTGGATGTGGGTGGTGGTGCGAGTACGGAGAAAGTCACCGAAGCATTCAAAATCATGCTGAAAAACCCGAACCTCAAAGCCATTTTGGTCAATATTTTCGGTGGCATCATGAAATGCGACGTCATTGCCGAGGGCGTGGTCGCAGCGGCCAAACAAGTGCATCTCAAAGTACCTTTGGTCGTGCGTATGAAAGGTACGAACGAAGATCAGGGTAAGAAAATTTTGGCCGAATCCGGTCTGCCCATCATCTCTGCCGACACCATGGCGCAGGCTGCCGAGCGTGTCGTCGCGGCGGCGAATGGTAGCGAAGCGGCGAGTGGTGATGGCCTGGGCACGGTGGGTAAATGGGCTGCGGGTGCAGCCGGAGCTGCGGGTGTTGCGGGTGTCGTGGCCTCGGTGGGTGATAAAGTCGG
>CAYPYQ010000245.1:0-1934 GCA_964414735.1 uncultured Hydromonas sp. | reverse complement strand
TGCTCGATCGCAAGATGTCCGAAAAACGCGTTTACCCGACCATCTCTCTGAACCGTTCCGGCACGCGTCGTGAAGAACTGCTGCTCAAACCGGACGTACTGCAAAAAGTCTGGATTTTACGCAAATTCCTGTACGACATGGACGACATCGCTGCGATGGAATTCATTTTGGATAAAATGCGCCAGACCAAAAACAATGCCGAATTTTTCGATATGATGATGCGCAGCGGCAAGTAATTCGAAAATCGAAATTTAATAATTAACTTTAAGTATTGGATTTAATCTATTGTTTTAAAAAAATTAAATCCAATTTTCGATAAACCACTGTTCAGCTTCAGAAAAAATATTTAAACCTTTTGTAACATTTGTTTTAAAATTCCACCGTTTCTGCTTGTTTTTAAAGCAAAATTATTATTTTTAAAGACAAATTAAGCACTGGATCGCTGATATCCAGCACACATGAGGCATTTTAATGATGAATCAAGACAATCGTTCAACAGGACTTATTGGTACGCAAAAGGACGAACAAGAACCAAGCCAATCGGTACAACTGAACGCAACTTTACTGCGCTACATCAAACCAATCATGATTGGCTTGAGCATTGCTACGCTGGTACTGGGCGCAGGCTTGGCAACCGCCCTGTACAAACAGCATACCACCGCTCAACAAAACGCCGAACTGAAACAAAAAATAACCGATCTGGAAAACTTCAATTCCGCTGAGGTTAACGCCAAACTAACCGAGCTGAAAAAGTCAGAAAAAGCGGTTTTGGAGTTACAAAACTACCTACAGGAGCGTGGCGCGTACACTACCCCACCACGTAAGGGTGAAGAATCGGGAAAGCCGAATGATGCGGCAGGCGGTCCTGTCGCACTGAAAGTATCTGCACCCGTGCCATTCATGGGTTCATACGCACAAAACACACAAAATCTATTGGCAGCGCTCAAAGCCACTCCTATGGGTGCGCCTGTTCCAACCGAAATCACCTCAACTTTCGGTGGTCGTGCCAATCCATTTTCCGGTGCGGGCGCTGAACGTCATTCCGGCATGGATTTTCACGGTGAAATTGGCGATCCAGTTCACGCCACCGCAACCGGCGTAGTGAACTTTGCCGGTCGGCAAAACGGCTATGGCAACATCGTGCGCATCAGCTTAGCCAGCGGCTATGAAATCATGTTTGCCCACCTCTCCAAAGTTGATGTAAAGGCCGGTGAAATGATCAACGCCGGCGACATCGTGGGTAAAGTCGGTTCAACCGGCCGCTCCACGGGGCCGCACTTGCACTATGAGATCCGCAAAGACGGCCTACCGATTGATCCCGAGCCATTTTTGACCGTTTCAACCCAATAAAGATACATCCCCGCCAGCGCTTTTTTGAGGCGAGGGATTTTCATCTCTCAACAGCGCATTCATATGAATGCGCTTTCCTACAAAAAAACCAAGCTATTCAAGCCATTATCCTCACATTAACGCCGCAAGCTCGTTGTCAAAAACACGCTTTACCCGTATAATGTCGGGTGCTTTACCGCATCGTTTGTATAGGTGATGTGGTGTTTGTTTTTTTGAGCCGCCAGATCAAAGGAAATACAGGACATGCCGATTTACGCTTACCGATGCCAGCAATGCGGTCATCAACAAGACATTTTGCAAAAACTAAGTGATCCAGTATTGACCACCTGTCCTGCATGTACGCAGGAAACTTTTGGCAAGCAAATCACCGCAGCGGGTTTTCAACTCAAAGGCTCCGGCTGGTATGCCACCGATTTTGCAGGCAGCTGCCCTGCGGTGAGTGAGTCCAAAGCCAACGACACACCGCTACCGCCTTGTGCAGGCAGCTGCGCCGCTAACTAATTATTGAATCATCACGCACGTTTAACTGACTGAACAACCATGAAATTTGAGCTAACCAGCGCAAAAATCCGTAAATATTTGGC
>CAYPYQ010000244.1:0-2156 GCA_964414735.1 uncultured Hydromonas sp. | reverse complement strand
GCCGACCGTTTGACTTATGAAACGGTCGATTTATTACATAAGACCTTCATCACGCCACTGGATCGCGATGTCATCCTTAAACTCGTAACAAATCTGGATGACGTGATTGATATGATGGAGGACGTATCTGAATGTGTTTCCCTGTATCACGTGACTCAAACCTCTGACAACGCACAAAAGCTGTGCGACATTATTCTGGCCTGCTGCGAGCGTTTGGAAAAATCGGTTAACTGTTTGGAAAATATGACCAATACGCCGGAAGTCCTCCGCCTGGCCTCAGAAATCGAACGCCTCGAATCCGAAGCCGACCGAGTCATGCGCACAGCGCTGTCTCGCCTGTTCCGCGAAGAAACCGATGCAATCAGCGTGGTGAAGTACAAAGCCATCTACGAGTTGCTCGAAGGCATTACCGATAAATGCGAAGACGTCAGCAATATTCTCCAAGGAATCATGGTTGAAAACGCGTAAGCGTGCTCAGTCGTTTTCATCCACCTTTTCTTAGAGGCTCACAATATGTCTAACTCCCTACACATCGGAATGGGCATGATGTTGTTTCTCATCGCTTTGGCGTTGATTTTCGACTTCATGAACGGCTTTCACGATTCCGCCAATTCGATTGCCACCGTGGTTTCCACCGGCGTTTTGAAACCGCACCACGCAGTCATCATGGCAGCTACGTTTAACTTCATCGCATTTTATGTCCTACCACATAAAGTCGCAGCCACCATCGGCAAAGGGATTATCCAAGCCTCCGTGGTCGATCAATACGTCATCCTCGGCGCACTGATGGGCGCGATTATATGGAATGTCATCACGTGGTACTACGGCATTCCCTCCTCATCCTCTCACGCGCTGATGGGCGGTTTGATTGGTGCTGCGGTGGCCAAAAGCGGCTTTAGCGTACTGATGGCCGATAAGATTTTACAAACCGTATTGTTCATTTTCCTATCTCCTGCCTTGGGTTTTTTGCTCGGCTCACTGCTGATGTTGATCGTCTCTTGGATGTTTTTCCGAACGGCGCCGGCCAAAGTTGATCGCTGGTTCCGCCGTTTGCAATTGTTCTCTGCAGCGCTGTATAGCTTGGGACATGGTGGTAACGACGCGCAAAAAACCATGGGTATGATCTGGTTGATCCTGATGGCCGGCGGTGTTTTAACGGCCAACGACCCACTGCCCGCATGGGTTGGCTATACATGTTTTACCGCAATTGCCTTGGGAACTATGTTTGGTGGCTGGCGTATCGTCAAAACCATGGGACAAAAATTGGCCAAACTCAAACCGGTCAGCGGCTTCTGTGCTGAAACCGGTGGCGCCATTACCCTGTTCACCGCGACCGCCATGGGCGTTCCTGTATCCACCACCCACACCATCACCGGCGCGATCATGGGTGCTGGCTCCACCATGAAAGCCTCATCGGTACGCTGGGGTTTGGCGGGTAACATCGTTTGGGCGTGGATTTTGACCATTCCCGCATCCGCTTTCATCGCGGCAGTATCATGGGTGATCGCAGCCAAGCTGTTTGGTGGCTAATTAAAAAATGATCATCAAAAAAGCGAGCCAAGTGCTCGCTTTTTTTGCCCTCATACGAGTAAAATTATTTGGCTCGCTGCTGACGCACCATCTCAAACATGCACACCGCTGTCGCTGCAGCGACATTCAAAGATTCGCCAACCACCATTGGAATGGTCAATGGCACATCGGCTTGTGCCAATAAACTTTCGCTCAATCCAGCTCCTTCATTACCCATCAGCCACGCAGTCGGACGACTCAAATCATGTTGATAAATACTGTGCTTCGTATGCGAGCTGGTGGCGCAGACCTGCACGCCATGCTGCTGCAATTGCGCCACGGCTTGATTCAAATCGACACACTCTCGGATATTCAAACCAAAATGCGCACCCACACCCGCACGCAGTACTTTCGGCGCATACGGATTGACGCAATGCTCACTGAGCCACACTTCACGCACACCCGCCGCCGCACAACTGCGGATGATCGAGCCCATATTTCCAGGGTCTTGCACCCCGTCCAAAAGCACCACATTACCACTGAATGCTTCGACTGGAACAGCATGCTGCTGCGGGCGTTGTACCTCAAACACAATCGAAACGCCCTGCTCCAAGCTGCTGATGTCCCGAAAAACCGCTGTAGCCAGT
>CAYPYQ010000243.1:0-6263 GCA_964414735.1 uncultured Hydromonas sp. | reverse complement strand
ACCACACGATTCATATACATTCCTTTTTGCTTTTTCGCATTTCAGTCATACGCACGATTCATACTTGTCATACGCGCATTATCACATAAAGTGCAGGTGCTATTCCCATCGGTAAGGTATGAATAATTTATTTAATTTTTTCATGGAAATGCCATAAAAAAACCGTACGAAATTTAATTTCGTACGGCCTCAACCTCCAGCGCAGAGCTGAGTTGGAGAAACGATTCGATAAATCAATAAACGATTATTCGCTCATCAATCATTCTGTGTTTGCATTGGCGTACTACCCACCACCCCAGCGACAAACAACTGATCTTGTACGGTGTCGGTTTTGATGGTGCGCGCACATGCACGACCATCGTCTTTGAATGCATGCAAACGGCGTGGTTTCAGATACAGCGCAATCTCATCACCCATTTTGTAATCGCTGTCACCCGATTGACGTACGGTGACGGTTTCGGCATCTTCAGCCACACGCACATACAGATAGGAGGCTTCACCGAGTTTTTCCAAGTATTCCACTTTACCGTGAATCACGTTTTCGGTCTCATCGGTCGCAATGATGACGTGCTCAGGGCGAATACCCAGTTCCAGCGAGGCGCCTTTGGACAAACCAACGGCATTCACACGCACTTTAAACTCTTTTCCGCCCACTTCAACCGTTGCCTCGTTCGGCTCTGCGTGAACCAATTTACCTGGGATGAAATTCATTTTGGGCGAACCGATAAAGCCGGCGACAAATTTATTCACAGGGAAGTGATACAGCTCCAATGGTGCGCCAAACTGTGCGACGGAGCCGTCTTTGCGTACCGCGTCACCGGCATTGAGCAAGACAATTTTATCGGCCAATGTCATCGCCTCAACCTGATCGTGTGTCACATAAATCATGCTGGCATTCAAATTCTCATGCAAACGCGCAATTTCAATACGGGTTTGTACGCGCAGCGCCGCATCCAAATTTGATAATGGTTCGTCAAACAGGAATACGTCGGGGTTGCGCACAATCGCACGGCCAATCGCCACGCGCTGACGTTGACCACCGGAGAGTTCTTTCGGCAGACGATCCAGCAACTTGTCCAATTGCAAAATGCGTGCGGCTTCGTTCACTTTTTGATCAATCGTGCTTTTGTCGGTTTTGGCGATTTTCAAACCAAACGCCATGTTTTCGCGTACGGTCATGTGCGGGTACAAAGCGTAGCTTTGGAACACCATGGACACGCCACGCTCGGACGGCGCTTTTTCATTCATGCGTTTGCCACCAATGTACAAATCACCGCTGGTGATGTCCTCCAGACCGGCAATCATGCGCAACAAAGTGGATTTACCACAGCCGGACGGACCGACAAATACGCAAAATTCGCCCTCACCGATTTTCAGGTTCACATCCTGAATGGTATTCGGATTGTTGCCATATTTTTTATTGACGTTTTTCAAGAGAATTTCTGCCATTTGGATCTCCTTATGATTTCGCTATTATTTAGCTTTGGCCGTGTCTACCCATGCAAATAAGGTCTGCCACGGTGAGAGTTGTAAAGTAGGGGTTGATGTGTTTTTCATCGCTTCGATTTGCTCCGCTGAGCTGCTTTGCGGCACTTTGGCTGGTGACAACACTACACAGTTTTCGGGTAAGGTGTAGGCACTGGCCTGATCGGACATATTAAATACGCACAGCAATCGCTGTTGATCATTCGTACGGATAAAGGCGAAGGTCTGCGCATCCGGCGATAAAAACTCGATCGCGCCCGACCATAAAATCGGCATCTCGCGTCGAACGTCCAACCAGCGACGATAAAAATTCAACAAACTGTCCGAATCTTTATTCTGCACATTGACCGCCAAGTCCACGTGCTCCGGTACGACCGGCAGCCACGGTTTGCCTTCGGAAAATCCAGCGTTCGGTTTTTCCGCATTCCACGGCATCGGCGTACGACAACCATCGCGCCCACCCTCTTCCGGCCACATGCTGATGCCATACGGATCCTGCATTTGCTCAAAGCTCAGTTTGGCTTCGGTTAAACCCAATTCTTCGCCTTGATAAAAACACGGACTCCCGCGCAGCGTCATCAGCAACGACGCGTACAGACGTAGCGCCTGAGGGTTATTGCTCCAACGTGTCGCCACGCGTTTGACATCGTGATTGCCAAACGCCCAGCAACCCCAGCCATCCTGCACCGCACGCTCAAATTCACTCAGCGTCGAATGCATGAACTCAGCCGAATTGCGCTCAGCCAGCAGGCTGAAGGTGTACGCTGAATGCAGCTTGTCGCCACCACCGGTGTACTGTGCTTGCAATACCAGCGCATGCTCATCGCCAATCTCACCGACCGAAGTGATGCCGGGATATTCATTCATCACCGCACGCATATCACGTAGGAAATCGAGATTTTCCGGCTGGGATTTGTCGTGCAAATGAATTTGCCAGCTATACGGGTTATTCGGTACCACACCGCTGTCATTGAACATCGGACGGCCACGCCCCGGATTATCCCGCAGTTGCGCATCGTGCAAATAAAAGTTCGCCGTATCCAGACGGAAACCATCCACACCCAGATCAAGCCAAAAACGCAGTACATCAAACAATGCCTGACGGACTTCGGGATGATGGATATTCAAATCCGGTTGGCTGGAGAGGAAGTTGTGAAAATAATACTGCTCACGTTTCGGCTCCCACTGCCACGCGCTCCCGACGAACACCGACATCCAGTTATTCGGCGGTGAACCATCATCCTTCGCATTGGCCCAGACGTACCAATCGGCTTTTGGATTGTAGCGATCCTGACGCGACTCCTTGAACCACGGATGCAGATCAGAGGTATGATTCAACACCAGATCGATAATCACCCGCAAACCCAACTCATGCGCCCGCGCCACCAGATTTTTAAAATCATCCAATGTACCAAACATCGGATCAACGTCGCAATAATCCGCCACGTCGTAACCGAAATCCTTCATCGGCGAAGTAAAAAACGGCGACAACCAAACCGCATCCACACCCAAATCCGCCACATACGGCAGTCGCTCAAATATCCCTTTCAAATCACCGATACCATCGTCATTGCTGTCCTGATAGGAGCGCGGGTAAATTTGGTAAATACTCGCCCCACGCCACCATTCGGGATTTTTCGCGTTATCGGGATGTTGCAAAAATTGTTTTGGCATATTCGCCTCCGTTAACCTTTCACCGCACCGCTGGTCAAACCGGACACGATTTTACGCTGTAGCGCAAGCACCATGAGCACCAGCGGCAAAGTCACGATAACCGATGCGGCCATCAATTTGCCCCACGGTAATTCTTGCGAACTCGCACCACCACCGATCAATGAAATCGCCACTGGTACGGTACGCTGTGCATCATCATTCACAAAGGTCAATGCGAACAAGAATTCATTCCACGCAGCGACGAACGCCAGCAAACCAGTGGATACCAGCGCCGGCCACATCAGCGGCATGAACACATCCTTGATAATACGCCACGGCGTGCAACCATCCATGATGGCCGCCTCTTCGATCTCTTTGGGCAGATCACGAATGAAGGTGGTCAACACCCACACGGTGAACGGCAAGGTAAAAATCAGGTATGGCAATACCAGACCCATGCTCTTATTGTACAAACCGAACGTACGCATCATTTCAAACATACCGGCCAAAACCGCCACCTGCGGGAACATCGATACCGCCAAAATCGCGATCAGCAATATACCACGACCTTTAAACTGCACACGCCCCAAGGCATACGCCGCCGTCACACCCAAAAATAACGACACCGCCACCACTGAGATGGAAACCATCAGGGAATTTATAATGTTCAGCCAAAACGGCTGATCACTGTTGGCAAAAATGACCTTATAGTTGGCAAAGCTCAAACCTGTGTTGACCACATCGGTCACATCATACAAAGCATTACCTGTTAACATAGAAGATAAAATCGCGTAGCCAAACGGGAACAGCGAAAACACCACAATCGCTACCACCAAAAGCCAAAACAACACACGCCAGACAATCGACTTAGGCATCAGAGCCTCCTTACAAAATGTTTATTTCACTCACATCAACTTAACTGCTGCAGCTCTTACGAGCGATGCACATATTAATTATTCGCATTGGTTCGTGTGAGTTTCATATAAATCAAGGTACAAGCCGCAATGATGAGGAACAACACCGTCGATGCCGCCGAACCCTCGCCCGCATAGCCATTGGCAATCAGTTTCTCTCGCACAAAACCGGACATACTGATGGTCTGCGCATTTGTACCCGTCATGATGTAGATCACATCAAACACGCGCAAGGCATCAAGCAAACGGAAGATCACTGCCACCAGCAAAGCCGGTTTAATCAGCGGTAACGTCACTTTAAAAAACACCTTGACCGGATGAATGCCGTCCACCTTGGCCGCCTCATAACAATCCTTAGGCAACATCTGCAACGCTGCCAAAATCAACAAAGCCATAAACGGCGTGGTTTTCCACACGTCGGCGATCAAGACGGAGAGCATCGGATAATCGGTGGTGAAGGCGATACGATCAAAACCCAGCCACACGAGGAATAAATTGATAATCCCGAACTGCTGTTGCAACATCCAGTCCCACATTTTCGCAGACACGATGGTCGGAATCGCCCACGGCACCAGCACCGCAGTACGTACCAAACCGCGTCCTTTGAACTCCGCATTGAGCACCAAAGCCACCGCCAAGCCAAAGATGGTTTCCAAGGTTACCGAGACGATCGCAAAGAAAAAAGTATTTTTAATAGATCCCCACCAATCGGGATTAATGAGATCCTTGCCTGTGAAAAATAGGCCATACTCGCCAATATAATTATCCAAGCCAACGAATTTCACATCCGGACCGGACATCATGTCGATTTTCGCATCGGTCAAACTAAGCCAAATCGTACGCGCCAGCGGCCAAACCGCTACCAGCAGTAACACGATCAACATTGGCGCCAAAAATATCCACGCACTACGTACGCGTTGTTTGTTCAACTCTGTTTGTTTTACATTTGCCATATCGTATCTCCCAAATGGGGTGCATCATGCATCTGGAAATTTCAAATTTAAGCGCAAGCTTTTCCCGATGCAACATCATCAACCGCTGCGATTCAAACAAGCCCAATCAACCGCCGCAGCCACCCAATTTTCATACAAACCAACTCATTGGGTAAAAAAATGCCAAACCCCAAAAAGGGATTTGGCATATGCACTCAGATTACCATTTGTCGCCGCGGCGGATTTTGGTCAAATCTTCTTCCAACTTTTTAACCGCATCAGCACCGGAAGCTTTACCGTTCAATACAGAAGAGGCAGAGTTCCAGATCGCTGCAGACACTTCATTGTATTTATCACCGGTCACAGTAGAAGGACGAGCCACCGCATTGGTAAACACATCAAACAATTCGCCAAAGAATGGAGCCGCTTTCAATACATCCGGATCTTTATACAACTCAGGGATGGTCGGATTATAAGAGCCTTCGATCGCACGTTGTTTCTGGATTTCAGGGCTGGTCAGATACATCACCAGATCAGCCGCCTCTTTCGGATGTTTGGAGTACTTCGGTACGGCCAATTGCCAACCACCCAAAGTCGCCGCTGATTTGCCATCTGGACCAGCTGGCAGTGCAGACGTAGCTACTTTACCTTTAACTTTGCTATCATTTTTTTGCATCAGCGCCCAAGCATACGGCCAGTTGCGCATGAACACCGCATTACCGTTTTGGAAAATACCGCGTGCTTCCTCTTCACCACCATTCAACACACTTTTCGGAGCGATTGCACCTACCCATTTAGCCGCAGCATCAAAAGCTGCTGCTGTTTTTGGATTATTGGCGCTAATTTTGCCATCTGGCTCTACAAATGAACCACCACCAAAGCTGGCTGACCATTCCAGTGCATCACAGGTTAAGCCCTCATACGCTTTACCTTGGAATACGAAGCCTTGCATGTCTTTGTTGCCCGCTGCACGTTCACGATCTTGAACTTTTTGTGCGGCCGCAGTCATTTCATCCCAAGTTTTAGGTACTGCGATTTTATATTTTTCCAACAGGTCTTTACGATAGTACAATAAGCCAGCATCAGTAAACCAAGGCATTGCCAACAATTTACCATCAATCGTATTGTTCGCTACGATCGCTGGGAAGTGTTTGGTTTCAGCGCCATTGCTGTATGGTTTCAAGTCCAACAAATGGTTTTTCAAAACGCCCGGCCAAACCACGTCCACCATCACCACGTCCAAATCAGACGAGCCGGCACCAAATTGCTGACGGAACAA
>CAYPYQ010000242.1:0-2030 GCA_964414735.1 uncultured Hydromonas sp. | reverse complement strand
CGAAGGCAAAATGGATCACCGCGAGAAAGGCAGTGACATTCCACTGGATGAAATGTATGGCCCGCATCATCCGGTCACGTTGGTTCCGGACACTTGGTTTGCCAAGGGCATGGGGCAAACGGAGTTTATGGTGAACTCATTGCATGGGCAAGGGATTAAAGAGTTGGGTCAAGGTTTGACGCCGCTGGCGCACGCGCCGGATGGATTGGTTGAGGCGATGTACTGCTCGGACGTGCCGCATTTTACCCTGAGTTTGCAATGGCATCCCGAGTGGAAAACCCATGAAAATCCGCTGTGGATCAAAATTTTCCAAATGTATGGTGATGCGTGTCGCGCATTTGTGGCGAAACGCAAGTAATCAACGTCAGTGTATGACAGATGAAAAAAGCGAGGATGATTCCTCGCTTTTTGCTTTTTGACATACAGATTTTTAGGACAACGTCACACCCGCCTTTAAGCCCAAAGCATCGGCGACCTGATGTGCTGCGCCGCGTTTGCCGCCGGCTTTTTGCATCTGGCTGATGCACAGTACCGAGCCGCCACCACAAGCCACACGCACGCCGTTTTTATCCATGTGTAAAACCGTTCCGGCGGATTGCGGATCAATCGCTGCGGATTCTGCGTGCGCCGACCAAATTTTCAATGACTGTCCGGCGTATTCGCATACACAGCCGGGTGCGGGATCGAGCGCACGGATTTTGCGCGCCAGTGTCTCCGCCGATTGCGTCCAGTCGATTTTCGCTTCGGCCTTTTCGATTTTCTCGGCGTAGGTCACGCCATCGGTAGGTTGCGGCGTGGCGCTCGGGGCGTTGCCATCGCGCAGTTGTTGCAAATACTGCACCACCATGCGCGCGCCCATTTCGGCCAGCTCGTCATGCAGTGTGGCCGTGGTGTGCTCGTCGGTGATGGTGATGTGCTCGATGGACAGCATATCGCCGGTATCCAAACCGGCATCCATTTGCATCAGTGTGATGCCGGTTTCGGCATCGCCTGCTTCAATCGCGCGATGTATCGGTGCTGCACCGCGCCAGCGTGGCAGCAGCGAGGCATGAATATTCACACAGCCGTGTTTCGGTAAATCCAACACATCCTGCGGCAAAATTAGGCCGTAGGCGGCGACCACCATGACGTCGGCTTGTGCCGCGATGATTTGCTCACGGGCGGCTTGTGCGTCTTCGGGATATTTGCCGTTCAGGCGTAGGGAAATCGGTTGTGCGACGGGGATGTTGTGTTGCAGCGCCACTTGCTTGACCGCGCTGGGCGTGAGTTTCATGCCGCGTCCGCTCGGGCGATCGGGTTGGGTCAGCACCAGCGGGACGTTAAATCCCGCGTCGATGATGGCTGAGAGGGCTTGTGCGGCGAAGGCCGGCGTACCGGCGAAAATGACGTTCATGCGGGTTGCGTCCTTAGGCGTCGCGTTGTTGTTTCTTGATTTTGTTTTTGATGCGGTTTAGTTTCAGGTTCGAGAGGTATTGCACGAATACTTTGCCGTTCAAATGGTCGATTTCATGCTGAATGCACACTGCGAGCAGCTCGTCGCAGTCGATTTCAAAAAACTCGCCTTTCGCATCTTGCGCGCGCACGCGCACGCGATCGGGGCGAGTGACGGTTTCGTAAATTTCGGGCACGGACAAGCAGCCTTCTTCCCATTCTTTTTGCTCGGCGCTTTGCGCGATGATTTCGGGATTGATGAATACCAGCGGTTGATTGCGCTCCTCCGAGGTGTCTACCACGATGATGCGACGATGAATATCAACCTGCGTGGCGGCCAAACCCACGCCTTTGGCTTCGTACATGGTCTCGAACATGTCGTTAACCGTGTTTTGCAATGCCTCGTCGAATGTGTCCACCGGCTGCGCGATTTTGTGCAGACGCGGATCGGGGAATTTTAGAATGGACAATACCGCCATAATTTTTTACCATCTCTTGTAAAATGACGCGCAGACTGGGCGCGTCGAATCATTTTGAATCATTGGCGCGCCATTACCTTGATTGCACACCATGAAATTACGCCCTTATTTTACCACAGC
>CAYPYQ010000241.1:0-4788 GCA_964414735.1 uncultured Hydromonas sp. | reverse complement strand
CCGAATCCGCAGGTGGCGGGGCAGGGTGTGGAAAAATTGCGTGCTGCGGGCATAGCGGTGGAGGTGCTGCTTCCCGAGCATGAGCTGGCACGGGCGGCGTATGAGTTGAACATCGGTTTTATGACGCGCATGCAATATCATCGGCCATTCACGCGGCTTAAATGGGCGCAGAGTGCGGATGGTAAAACGGCGCTACCGACTGGTCGCAGTCAGTGGATTACGGGCGAAGCGGCGCGGCAGGACGGGCATCTATGGCGCGCGCGCGCGGATGTGGTCGTAACCGGTGTGGGTACGGTGCTGCACGATGATCCGCAGTTGAATGTGCGCGGCGTGGCGCTGGTGAATCAGCCGATTCAGCCAATTAAGTGTGTGGTCGATGCGTGGGCGTACACGCCGGTGAGCGCTAAATTATTCAACAATGGTCAAGTGTGGTTGGCTTGCGCCGAGGTGGCGGAGGATCATCCGCAGGCGGGTGCGTTGGCGGCACGCTTGGCATTACTGGAGCAGGCGCATCCGAATCTGACGGTTCTGCGGCTGCCGACGGTTTCAGTGGTGCGAGACGGTGTGCAGCATGAGCGTGTGGATTTGCACGCGCTGTGGGCGCATTTGGCCGAGCATGAGTTCAATGAGATTCATGTGGAGGCAGGTGCGACGCTGAACGCGGCGTTGCTCGAAGATGGGTTGGTTGATGAGTTGTTGATGTATCTTGCGCCGCGTGTGGTTGGCGCGGGCGTGCCGACGGCGGCGTTCCCGACGGATGCGGCTCTGGATGATTTGACGCAGGCGGGCGCGTGGCGTTGGCATGGCGTGCAGATGCTGGGTGATGATTTGCGGGTGATGCTGCGCAAACGAGGTGTATAGCCACAGTCCCATACGGTTATTCCCGCGCAAGCGGGAATCCGATTTGAATCAGCGTTTATTCCTCAGCCTTATCCGCCTTTTTCGCATGACTTTGGTTGAGCGAGGCGATTGAGGTTTCGCGCGTACCTGGGATCAGTGTGAAGCATTGCCCTGCACTCAGCGTGCCGGTTTTGACCACGGCCAGATAAAATCCCGACAGGCCGTTTTGCAGCATTTTTTTGGCGGCGAGTTTGTCGCCCATCACGGCGTTGAATTTGAAGCACGGCTGGCGCGGTTCGGTCACGCGCAGGATGCAGTCGGGGAAATGCAGTTCATCGCCGACGTAAACGTCGATTTCTAATAGCCCTTGCAAGGTAAGGTTTTCACCCATGCTGCCGTGAGGCAATACGTCGTCAAAGCCGAGCTGCTCGCGCTGCGCCTGCCAAAACGGGTAGTGCTCGATCGGGTAGGCGTAGACGGCTTTAGACAGGCCGCCGTGTACGGATAGATCGGTTTGCTCGTCGCCCACGAGTCCCAGTAGTTCTACACGCACAGGGCCTTCCGTTGTTGTTTTACGAATAGCGGAGCGGACTTCTTGCGTGCCGTTTGGCGTTGGGACAGCCAGTGGTTGGCTTTTACCGATTTGGATGCTCAGTAGTTTCATGATGTTTTCTGATCGATTATTGTGCCGGATCGCGATGTTGCCAGCGGATTTGGTCTATGGTTTGGATGATGTCGTCGGACAGTTTCACGTCGTAGGCGTCAATGCATTAGTCCAATTGCGCTACCGAGGTCACGCCAATGATGGTGCTGGCAACGCACCATTTTTGATAGCAGTACGCGAGCGCGAGTTGCGTCGGTGTGAGGCCGTGATCGCGGGCAAGCTGGTTGTACAGGCGTGCGGCATCGAGTGCTTCGGGACGCCCCCAACGTTGGCGACGGGTGGATTCATAGCGGCTCAGACGTGCTTGCGCCGGCGCGTCTGCGCCGGTCAGTCCGCTGTGGTCGTATTTGCCGGTGAGCAGGCCGAACGCGAGCGGTGAGTAGGCCAGCAGTAATACGCCGAGCAGGTGCATGGTTTCATCGAGGCCGTTTTCGTAGGAGCGGTTCACGAGGGAGTATGGGTTTTGCACGGTGGCGATGCGCGGCAGGTCGTGTTGCTCGGCCAAGCGGATGAATTCGTGTACGCCAAAAGACGTTTCGTTCGATAGACCGACGGTTTTGACTTTGCCCGCTTGAACCAGTTTCGATAGTGCGCCGAGTTGTTCGTGGATTTGCTCTACAACGGTGGCGTGGTTTTGTGCCTGTCCGTCGTAGTAAATTTTGCCAAACATCGTCGTCGGGCGTGTCGGCCAGTGGATTTGATACAGGTCAATCACGTCGGTGTTTAGCCGTTGCAGGCTGCCCTCGCAGGCAGCAATGATGTCCTGCGCGCTCAGTAGATCGCTGCCGCCGCGTACCCACGGCATGCCGCGCGACGGACCGGCGACTTTGGTGGCGACGATCCAGCGCTCGCGCATGTCGGAATTTTGCGCAAACCAGCGGCCGATGATGCGTTCGGTTTCGTTAAAGGTTTCGGCGCGAGGTGGCACGGCGTACATTTCGGCAGTATCAAGGAAATTCACCCCGCGCTCGAATGAGCGTGCGAGTATGGCGTGCGCATCGGTTTCGTTCACCTGTTCGCCAAAGGTCATGGTGCCCAGACAGATGGGCGTGACGTGCAGATCGCTGTGGCCGAGGCGGACGGATTTCATAACTGTGCTCCTATGCAAAAATGTTAGAATGGCGCATTCGCAGGTATGCGTGCAGTATAGGTTAATTTTGGAGTAAAAACGATATGTTTACAGGGATCATCGCCGACGTGGGGCAAATTACGGCGGTCACGCCATTGGGCGCGGACAGCAGCTTTTCGGGTGTGCGCGTGGTGGTGCAGACTGAGCATTTGGATCTGTCCGACGTGGGCTTGGGTGATTCGATCGCGATCAACGGCGCGTGTATGACGGTGGTGACGCTGGATCAGCAGGCGAAAACCTTTGCCGTCGATGTGTCGCATGAGAGTTTGAGCAAAACCAGCGGCCTGAATCACGTCGGTCATGTGAATTTGGAAAAAGCCATGCGCCTGTCCGATCGTCTGGGCGGGCATTTGGTGTCAGGGCATGTGGACGATGTGGCGCGCATCGTGTCACTCACGCCGGTGGGCGAGTCGTTCGAGCTGATTTTCACCGCGCCGATGCAATGGCGTCGTTTCCTCGCGGACAAAGGATCGGTGACGTTGAACGGCACGAGCCTGACGGTCAATCGCGTGTGGACGGAGGCGGATCATGATGCCGAAGTGTTCGGTACGATCAATTTGATCCCGCACACCATGGCGCATACGGTGTTTCAGTACTTGAAAGCGGGCGATGCGATTAACTTTGAGGTGGATTTGTTGGCGCGCTATGTTGATCAACTCATGCGTGGCGAACCGACAAATCACGTACAATAACGCCTATTCAAATCAACCCAATCAATCACATAGAGTATTTTTATGTCATCTAACGATGCGACAGCAGTAGAGATCATCGATCCGAGCATTCCCGCCGTGCAGGAGCCACAAGCCATGGCGAGCACCGAAGAAATCATTGCCGAGCTCAAGGCCGGCCGTATGGTGGTGCTGGTGGATGAGGAAGATCGCGAAAATGAAGGCGATCTGGTGCTGGCGGCGGACTTTGTCACGCCGGCGGCGATTAATTTCATGGTCACGCATGCGCGTGGCTTGGTGTGTCTGTGCCTGACCGAAGAGCGCTGCGATGCGCTGGGCTTGCCGATGATGGTGGGCGCGGGGGACAACGGCACGCAATACGGCACGAATTTCACCGTCTCGATTGAGGCACGCGAAGGTGTGACCACGGGTATTTCTGCATCCGACCGCGCCCGGACGATCGCGGTGGCGGCGAACGAGCAGTTCGGCGCGGCCGACATCGTGCAGCCAGGGCATATTTTCCCGCTGCGTGCACGCAACGGTGGCGTATTGGTTCGTGCGGGGCACACCGAGGCGGGCTGCGACTTGACGCGCTTGGCCGGATTGACCTCGGCGGCGGTGATCTGCGAAATTATGAAGCCGGATGGCGAAATGGCGCGTTTGCCCGAATTGAAGGAATTTGCACGCGAGCACGGATTGAAAATCGGTACGATCGCTGATCTGATCGAGTACCGCAGCGCGCGTGAGCGCCTCGTTGAGCGCGTGGGACAATACACCATGCAGACTGCGGTGGGTGAATTCACTGCTGTGCTATACGCAGAGCCAACTGCTGGTCAGACGCATTTGGCGCTGGTGCATGGTGATGTCGCAGGCACGGACGTTGTGCCGGTCCGTGTGCATGAGCCGTTTTCGGTACTGGATCTGCTCGATACGCAGAACACCACGCATTCGGTGTCGCTGACTGCGGCGCTGGCGCATATTCAAAAGCAAGGTGCGGGCGTGGCGGTGCTGCTCAACTGTCAGGAGGCGCCGAGCCGCCTGATTACACAGTTCCAACGCCTGTCCGATCCCGAAACCGCTGCGCCGAAAATGCCGAGTGAGCTGCGTTTATATGGCATCGGCGCGCAAATTTTGAAGGACGTGGGCGTAAAACGTATGAATTTGCTCGGAAGTCCGCGTAAAATGCCGTCTATGGGTGGTTTTGATCTGGAAGTGGTTGGCTTTACCGCCATTGAATAATTAAGGAGAAGTGAAATGGTTGAAGAGTTTAAACCCGAAGTCAATGGCGAAGGCTTGCGTATCGGTATCGTCAAAGCGCGCTTTAACGAAGTGGTCGGCGAAGGCCTGTTCAACGCTTGCGTGGCCGAATTGATGGCCAAAGGCGTGGCCGAAGAGGACATTCTGTACATCACCGTACCGGGTGCGTTGGAAGTGCCATTGGCCTTGCAGATGCTGGCGCAGTCTGAGGAATTTGACGCGCTGATCGC
>CAYPYQ010000240.1:0-1388 GCA_964414735.1 uncultured Hydromonas sp. | reverse complement strand
CGTTTTTCTAAACTGCGCAATACTTGTGAAGTCATCATTAAATCCAGTTGGGCGTGTTGCGCCAAACGGGTTTGGGTAATGAGCGTTTCGCGCTGTGATAGCCACATCAGGCTGGCCAGTAAGACGAATTGGGTATGCGTGAGTTCATGGGGGCGCAGTACGGCGACAATGCGTCGTTGCCACACAACGGTAGTTTGCCAGAGTAAAAAGCCGCTGCTGTCCTCTGTTTGAGTGACGCTAAAAGGGGAGTCGGGCTTGTTTTTGGGGTTGTGGGTCATATTCATGCGTTGTTTCCTCGTATGTGTTCGTATCTGTTGGTAAGGCGATATTCATTGCTTGTGCGATTCGTTGTGCATCAGCTGCGTTGATCTCAAAATGTCCGCGTTTGAACGGATATCCCCATCGTTGTAAATCATGAATAAAACTCAGCTCAGGTAGTAATGGGCGAATCGGCGCGTGTTCGGCGGGCAACCAAGCGATATCCACGCGGTGCGGACAAAAATCGGGTGTCATCTGAAATGGATAAGGTTGCTCGGATAGCACATGCCCGACGGCGGTAAAACATTGCATATTTTGCCCGCCATGCATATCGGTTTTCGGTGAGTAGTAAAACAGCACATCGCCTTGCTGCATTCGGCGCAGTGGCGCGGCCTTGCCATGACATACCTGCGCGAAGCCGCCATTCAGCCCGTGCTGCACATGATTCCAAGAGACTACACCTATCCAATATTTCATTTTTATTAAGCGTGAATTATATATGCATACATATTATTTGTTTTAATTGAGTTTGTCAAATAAATAGTTACGGTTTTTTCTGCGGATCAGTTCAAGCGATGGTGTGAATGCAGTAAAATTCGGTGCTATGAATAACACCGCCGCGCGCTTTTCCCCCGTTTTACGAATCACTCCGTCTTTGGCTGAAAAATTGGCCAAGGCGGGCGTGCGCAACGATCAGGACATTTTGCTGCACATGCCGCTGCGCTATGAGGATGAGACGCGGATCACGCCGGTGGTGGATTTGCGCTTGGGTGAGTTCGCGCAGGCACAGGTGACGGTGATTGAGCATGAGGTGAAATTCCGCCCGCGCCGTCAATTGGTCGTGACCACGCAGGATGCGGCGGGTGAGGTGCTGGTGCTGCGTTATGTGAATTTTTATCCGTCGCAGTTGGCTTCATTTCAGGCGGGGCAATTGCTGCGGGTCAAGGGCGAAGCACGTCATGGTTTTTTCGGTGTGGAGATGATCCATCCGCGTGTGGAAAAAGTGCGCGAGGATACGCCGGTGGCGCAGACGCTCACGCCAATTTATCCGACGGTGGAGGGTTTAACCCAGCCAAGTTGGCGCAAATTGATCGAGCGTGCATTGGCGACGGTGGCGCTGCCGGAAATTT
>CAYPYQ010000239.1:0-1926 GCA_964414735.1 uncultured Hydromonas sp. | reverse complement strand
TGCGTCAGACGACTGTTGTGCTGAATCGCATGCAGCAAACGGGTGTCAAATTCATCCAGTTCTATTTTCTGCATTTTTATCTCCAAAAATCATTATTTAGTGCGATTTTATCGCATAAATGGTTTTTATCAGCATCTTTATGCGCAAAAAAATCAAGCCATCCGACTTAAAATCTCGCCATCTGCAATACCTGAGTTGTTTAATCAAGAATCCATAAAAAAACAGGAGACACCATGCACACACCAGCCATTTGGGAAAATCCGCTCGGCACCGACGGTTTTGAGTTCGTTGAATACGCATCGCAAGAGCCGGAGAAACTGGCTGCGCTGTTTGAATCGTTGGGCTTTACCGCCATCGCGCGCCACCGCAGCAAAAACGTCACGCTGTACCGCCAAGGACACATCAATTTCATTTTGAACGCCGAAGACAACGGCCAACCAAAGAATTTTACCGACCAGCATGGTGCCAGCGCCAATGCCATCGCATTCCGTGTGAAGGACGCTGCCGCTGCGTTTGAAAAACTCGTGGCCATGGGCGCCAAGCCGGTTGCCTCCGGTACCGGCCCGATGGAGTTGCACATTCCGGCGATCGAGGGCATCGGCGGCTCACTGGTGTATCTGGTGGATCGCTACTTGGACGAAAACGGCAAAGGCATCAGCATCTACGACATCGACTTCGTACCGCTGGAAGGCGTTGACCAACACCCCGTAGGGAAAGGTCTGACCTACATCGACCACCTGACGCATAACGTTGAGCGCGGCGACATGGACAAATGGGCAGGCTTTTACGAAAAATTGTTTAACTTCCGTGAAGTGCGCTACTTCGATATCGCGGGCAAACACACCGGTTTATTCTCACGCGCGATGACCAGCCCCTGCGGCAAAATCCGCATTCCGATCAACGAGTCACAGGATGATAAAAGCCAAATCGCCGAATACCTGCGCGATCACAACGGCGAAGGCATCCAGCACATCGCTCTGGGCACCAACGACATTTACACAACCATCACCGATTTACGCGCGGCAGGCATGGACTTCATGCCAACGCCCGACACCTACTACGACAACGTGGACAAGCGTTTGCCGGGGCATGGCGAAAATCTGGAGCGCCTGCGTGAGCTGCGCATCTTGATCGACGGTGAACCGATGGACAAAGTCGGCAAAGAGGACAAGCTGCTGCAAATTTTCACACAAACGGTGATCGGCCCGATTTTCTTTGAAATCATCCAACGCAAAGGCAATGACGGCTTTGGCGAAGGCAATTTCCAAGCCTTATTCGACTCGATTGAGCAAGATCAAATCAATCGCGGCGTGCTCAATGCCTAAAACTTTCATAGCGCCACCCGCTCGAACGGACGGCGCTTTTTAAACGATAAAACCCCAAATCACACCAAGCAATAATTCCAAATAATTTTCGGAGACAAGCATGAACCTGCAATACCTGAGCGGTTTTCGCAATCATTTTTCCACCGAAGCCTTACCGAATACCCTGCCCATCGGCAAAAATTCACCGCAGCGTTGCCCGCATAACCTTTATGCGGAACAATTGACCGGCAGCGCATTCACCGCGCCACGCTCGCACAATCTGCGCTCATGGTTGTACCGCATCCGACCGTCGGTCGCGCAAGGCGCATTCCAACCGATGAGCATCGACGTAGGCAATGCGCCGAATGATGCACCGAGCAACCCCACGCCGATGCGCTGGGACGCACTACCCGCAGTGACAGGCTCGCATGATTTTCTCGAAGGGCTGTTCGCCGTATGTGGCAACGCCGCCATCCGCAACCAAGCGGGCATCACCAATTACCAATACGCGTTTAACCGCGACATGACCGAGCGCTTTTTCTACAACGCCGATGCGGAAATGCTGTTCATCCCACAGCAGGGCACGCTGGCACTGCGCACCGAAATGGGTGTGCTGGAAGTG
>CAYPYQ010000238.1:0-5117 GCA_964414735.1 uncultured Hydromonas sp. | reverse complement strand
CAGCTCGTCACGCAAAGTATCATTTGGCGCGTGTAACGACACCGCTAACGCCACCGGACAATCCTCTTTCAGGCGATCCATCATCGGCACCACGCCCGAAGTCGAGACGGTCACACGACGGCGCGACAGGCCGTAGGCGTTATCATCGAGCATCAGATTGAGCGCAGGAACCAGTGCGTTGTAGTTCAGCAGCGGTTCGCCCATACCCATCATCACCACATTGGTAATCACGCGGTTGCCTTTCGGATCTGCGCCGAGCGCATGATTGGCCCACCACAGCTGGCTGATGATTTCCGCCGTGGTCAGATTGCGATTGAAGCCTTGATGCCCTGTGGAACAAAAACGACAATTGACCGCACAGCCCGCTTGACTGGAAACACACAGCGTACCGCGCGAGGTTTCGGGAATGTACACGGTCTCCACCGCGTTGCCCTGCCCCACATCGGTGAGCCATTTGCGCGTCCCGTCGCTGGACGTGTGATCGCTCAGAATCGTTGGCAATGGCAGCTCGCACGAGCTTTCCAACTGTGCACGCAAGGATTTGGCCAGATCGGTCATCTGATCAAATCGCTGCGCACCCATGTGATGAATCCAGCGCAATACCTGACGCGCACGAAACGGTTTTTCGCCCATCTGTGCGAAAAATTCGTTCATGCCTGCGGCATCAAAGTTGAGTAAATTGGTACGCGCCGTCATGTGCTCATTTCATTGATTCAATTCATTGGCCCATAGCAAAAAAGCATGAAAAACCTTTTCTACTCTGCCAAAACCGATTATTGACCTACTGTTTAAAAAGCGCAAAAGCGCGAGCATTGCCGCCGCGCCTTTGTGATCTCGTTTGCCAAGCGATGTTCCATCGCGCTCAAATCATGCGGTCCGCAATCGTCCTATCATGATGGAGCCTTGGCAAACGAATCGTCTCATCGGATTAACCGAAGAAGTATTTGATTTCGATCGCAGCGTTTTCCAAGCTGTCAGAACCGTGAACCGCGTTCGCGTCAATCGACTCAGCAAAATCAGCACGGATAGTGCCGGCAGCCGCTTCTTTTGGATTAGTCGCACCCATCAATTCGCGGTTTTTCGCTACGGCGTTTTCGCCTTCCAAAACCTGGATCATCACTGGACCGGAGATCATGAATTTCACCAGATCAGCAAAGAAAGGACGCTCTTTGTGAACGGCGTAGAAACCTTCTGCATCCGCTTGGCTCAGGTGTTTCATTTTCGCTTCAACGATTTTCAAACCAGCGTTTTCAAAGCGAGAGTAGATTTGACCGATGACGTTTTTAGCCACTGCGTCCGGTTTGATGATAGATAAAGTGCGTTCGATTGCCATGTTGCCATGCTCCTGTAAACAATAGAAAAATAAAATTCATTCGCTGTGTGACCAAACGTTGGGGTTCGCTCACACAAAAATGTCTGTAAACGCGCCTGATGCCCTTCAAATACAAAAACATCAAACCCGCGAAATCTGCTTAAAAAATATCCAAAATACCTTTAAACAACGGCGCGGATTATACCACAGCCTTTGGCCGTAAGCCATTGAATTCATACGCCTGTTCGATTTTTTCACGAGTTCATTCTCTGTCATAAAAAACCCCGACCGGTTTCGGTCGGGGAACTTGCTTTGTATGATTGGGGTTATCGAGTTGATCACGCATCCGAAGTCGCAGTGATTCGATGAATGCTCAAATCCGCGCCGTTGTACTCCTCTTCGTGGCTCAAACGGATGCCCATCGTTGCCTTGAGCACACCGTACACCAACGCACTGCCTGCCACCGCAATCACGATACCCAGTAACGTGCCAAACAACTGCGACCAAAAACTGACGCCACCCAGTCCACCCAACGCGGCTTTACCGAAAATCCCAGCGGCAATCCCGCCCCATGCGCCGCACAGACCATGCAGCGGCCACACGCCGAGCACATCGTCGATTTTCAAACGGTTTTGCGTCAGGGTAAACATGTAGACAAACAGCGCCCCCGCCACCGCACCGACGAACAGCGCCGCAATCGGATGCATCAGATTCGAGCCGGCACACACCGCCACCAAACCCGCCAGAGGGCCGTTATGGATAAAACCCGGGTCATTTTTACCCGCGACCAACGCCGACAAAGTACCACCGACCATCGCCATCAGCGAATTAACCGCGACCAGGCCGGAAATATCCGATATTTTTTGCGCGCTCATCACGTTAAAACCAAACCAGCCGACGGTCAGCGTCCACGCACCGAGCGCCAGAAACGGAATATTAGACGGTGGGTGCGCAGAAATACGCCCTTCTTTGGTATAGCGTCCACGACGCGCGCCGAGCAGCAGCACCGCGACCAAGCCCATCCAGCCGCCAACCGCATGCACCACGACCGAGCCGGCGAAATCCTTGAATTCCTCACCAAACCACGCTTTGAGCAGACCTTGCACACCGAAATTACCATGCCAAATCATACCCTCGAACAACGGATAAATCAGCCCGACCAACAGTGAAGTCGCAATCACCTGCGGCAAAAATTTCGCACGCTCGGCAATCCCACCCGAAATGATCGCCGGAATCGCCGCGGCAAACGTCAACAGGAAGAAAAAACGCACCAGCTCAACGCCGTTGTTCTCCACCATGCTTTGCGCACTGCCGAAAAAATGCTTGCCATACGCAATGCCAAAACCGACAAAAAAATACACGATGGTCGATACCGCGAAATCCACCAAAATTTTCACCAACGCATTCACTTGGTTCTTTTGGCGCACCGTACCCAGCTCCAAAAAGGCAAAACCCGCGTGCATGGCCAAAACCATCACCGCGCCGAGCAATAAAAACATGGTATCAATACCGGTTTGCAGCTGCATCAATTGGCTCAAACTGGCTGTTTCAGAAGGATTCACCCTGACTCTCCTCGTATATCCATCCTAAAAGGATGGCGGGGTTGACTAAAATGTCATCATGGTAAATTCAACATGGTGCAATGATTCGCCCAAAACAGAGCAAACATCGCACCATATAAGTGCAAAACCATCGAAACAGAACAATTTGGTGCAAATCTCACGACCAATCACCCGCTTTTCGTCCACAGTTGTGCACCGTCACGCCGCGTGAACCAAAAACAAGCACACCAGCACATGTATAATGCCTCATTCACACCCTCAGACCAAAGGAATCCACATGCTGCTAACCAATCTCGAAACCCTGCCGGAATACCGTATCGTCAAACACCTCGGACTGGTGCAAGGCTCCACCGTACGCAGCAAACACGCCGGTCGCGACTTTATGGCCAGCGTGAAAAACGTCTTCGGCGGTGAATTACGCGGCTACACCGAGCTACTCGAAGAGTCGCGCAAAGAAGCCATCGCCCGCATGCAGGAACAAGCGCGTCAGCTCGGTGCAAACGCGGTATTGAACGTGCGCTTTTCCACCTCAGCGATCACCGCTGGTGCAGCGGAAATATTCGCCTATGGCAGCGCCGTGACGGTTGAACCCATCAATGGTATTGGTATTCATCAAGCAGACTGACGATCATGGATATTCTGTTTCAGTTTGCTACATTCCTCTGTCTGATGCTGCTCGGCTTTGTCTTTGGCCGCCGCGCCGAACGCAAACACTATGCCCAGATTGTGCAGCGCGAGGACGCCTTGCGCCACATCGTGCTGATCAGCACCAAAACGCCGCCACCCGAGTTGACCCAAGCCCAACTGGTCATGGGCAATGTCGTCATCGCCTCCGATTACTTCAAACAATTCGTCGCATGGCTGCGCAGTCTGTTTGGCGGGCAGGTCAACTCATTTGAAAGTCTGCTGGATCGCGCGCGCCGCGAAGCCATCCTGCGCATGAAGGAAAATGCCCAAAAACAAGGTGCAAACGTGATTTGCAACGTTAAATTCACCACCGTGTCGATCAACAAAGACGCATCCAACTCGTCCACCGTCGAAGCCATGGCCTTTGGCACAGCCGGCTACCTGCCGCCTGAATCCATACAATAAACCTTTGCAACCAACATGCGCATCGAGAATCCCAAATTAGACGAGAGCCAAAACCCCAACATCACGCACGAATCCGCCGCACGCGAATGGTGGCTGCTTGTGGCGCAGGCGGCACTGTTGATTGCCCTACTGTTCGCGCTCGCACGTGGCCTCGCGTGGCTGGTGGGGAACTATCTGCCGTATGCTTACGAGCAGCGCTACTTGTCTCCGGTCGTGCAAAGCGTGCTGGACGACACCCAGCCGGACGAAAAATTACAGGCACTGGCCGATCAATTGGCCAAAAATATGCAGCTGCCCGAAGGCATGCAAGTCAAAATCCATGTCAGTAAAGAGCCAGATGTCAACGCGTTTGCCACCTTTGGCGGACACATCGTGGTCATGCACGGTTTGCTCGAAAAAGCACCGACGGAACAAGCGCTGAGCATGGTATTGGCACACGAAATGGCACATCTGCAACATCGCGACTCGCTCAAAGCCCTGATGCAAACCGCATTGCTGCAACTGGCAAAAGCAGCCATCTTCGGCCAACAAACCGCCGTGGATAACAGCCTCATGCTCGGCATGCTGTCCTACAGCCGTGGGCAAGAAACCGCCGCCGATGAAACCGCACTGCACACCTTGCAAGCGCACTACGGCAGCATCGCGGGCGGCATCGAAATGTATCAGCTGCTCGCTCAAGCCGAACACGAAACCCCTCGAAAGACATGGCTACCGCAATGGCTCGCCACCCATCCCGACACCGAGCAACGTCAAAAACATTTGCGTCAATATGCCGCACAACATGGACTAAATACACAAGGAACTACCACGCCGAATCCGTGGTACAAAGCGCCCGCCACACCACAACAATAACTACTTAGCCCTGATTATTTTATTTGTTTTCAGGTGAATGGGGCATGGATCAATATTTAGGTTGTATCAACAATGCCTTTTGATTTTTGTCATTAATAATATGTGTCATACAGGCGGCCTATAAGGAACCAAGACCATAGGCATTTCATGTTCACGCCTTTCATCTCAATAAGTCTGCATCATACATACAGCATCATTATTTGCGGAACGGATTTTTCACCAATACGCCCTCGGCTTTGCCCAACACTTCGCGCAACTCTGGGCACTGACCATCGCCTCGCCCCGTGTAGCCGCCTGTC
>CAYPYQ010000237.1:0-10635 GCA_964414735.1 uncultured Hydromonas sp. | reverse complement strand
CATCGAAGGCCAAACCGCCTGCTCACAGGCTCTACTCACCGGCGAAAGTGTACCCATCACCAAGCGCGTTGGCGACACACTACTGGCTGGCTCCATGAATATCGAGCAAGGCATCTACGCCCGCATCACCCAGTCGGGCGAGACCAGCGAACTGGCCGCCATCGAACGCCTCGCGCACAAAGCCGCACTGCATAAACCCGCATTGGCACTGTTCGCCGAAAAGGCCGCGCGCATCTTCCTCTACGGCCTGCTCATCGTCAGTGCGCTGACCGCGGTGTACTGGGGCATGCACAATCCTGATCGTGCGGTGGAGGTCGTCGTCTCCGTACTCATCATCACCTGTCCGTGCGCACTGGCCTTGGCCGTACCGACCGTCATGACCGCTGCGCAAAGCGCCTTGGCCGAGCGTCACGTACTCGTGATTCAGCCCGAAGCCATCGAAAAACTCGCGAAGGTCAATCAATACGTCTTTGACAAAACCGGCACCCTGACCGAAGACGTCCAAACGCTCAACCAAATCCACCTCACCGAAGCCGCGCGCGCGCAGCAGTTGGACGACACGAAGGTGCTGCAAATCGCCGCCACGCTGGAGGCTGCCTCGCGCCACCCGATCGCGCTCGCGCTGCGCAAAGCATTGCAAGATCACAATGCCGCCGAACGCATGAACGACGTCACCGCAATGGAACTGATCGTCGGTCAAGGCGTTAAAGGTACGCTCAATGGCACACTCAAAGACCCACTCGGCGAACACCACTACCGCATCGGCAAACCACCGTTCGCACTCAACCGCCTGCCGAATCCAGCCGAAACACCGGCCATCGAACAAGGCAACAGCGTCGCCGTACTCAGCGAACAGGCCGCTGATGGCCAATGGCAGGCATTGGCCTGGTTTGCATTGTCCGACCGCACCCGTGCCGGTGCGCCTGAGCTGATCCGCGAGCTGCAAAAAACCGCCGATATTGCGCTGATTAGCGGAGACAAAACCGACGTGGTGCAAGGTTTCGCCCAGCACGTCGGACTGAACGCACAAAACATCGTCGCCAACGCCCAACCGCAAGACAAACTCAACTGGGTCACCGAGCGTCAAAAACAAGGCTACCGCATCGCCATGACCGGCGACGGTCTGAACGACGCACCGGTATTGCAGCAAGCCGACGTCGCCATCGCCATGGGGCAAGGCGCTTCACTCGCGCAAGTACAAGCCGACATGGTCGTGCAATCGAGCGACCTCAACGACATTTACGCCGCACACATGATCGCTCGCCGCACACAAAAGCTCATTAAAGAGAATCTGCTCTGGGCCGTGTTGTACAATATCATTGCAATCCCGCTGGCCGCGTTTGGCATGGTCACGCCGATCATCGCCACGCTCGGGATGCTCGCCTCCTCCATGATTGTGGTGGGCAACTCACTGCGGATTCTGCGCTACCGACCCAATCTGCCCGGCCAAACCTCAACGGCACACTAATATGGACATACTATTTCTACTCATCCCGCTCAGCCTGCTGCTAGTTTTCGCCATTATCTACTTCATCTGGTGGGCGGTCGATCGCGGCCAATTTGAAGACCTCGAACAATACGGCGACGAAATCATTCACGATGACGACAGCGTGCATTTAGACGGCACGACCCAACCAAAATGACACTGGATGACTGGCGCAGCTACCTGCTGAGTTTTCCCGCTGCGACCGAAGATGCACCGTTTTGCCCCGAGGTGCTCACCTATCGGCTTGCAGGGAAAATGTTCGCCCTACTCGCTTGGACCGAAGAACCCATGCGCCTGAACCTCAAATGCGAACCCAATCACGCCCTATCTCTGCGCGACACTTACCCTGAATTCGTCACTGCGGGCTACCAATGAACAAACGGCATTGGAATACCGTGCGTTTAGACAGCGCACTGGACGATGAATGGGTCAAAAGCTGGATCACCGATTCGTATGATTTGATTTATAACGGCTTGCCAAAAACGGTACGGGCGCAGTTGGAAAATCACCAGTCGTAGGTCTTCAAACTTATCCAACAGCAACATACAAAAAAGGCGTGCAAACAATGTCTGCACACCGACCCCATTAAACCCATCTGATACGACTATATATTATGAACGCTGCTGCCCCAACAATTTTTGCAGTCGCTCGATCTCATTCAATAAAAATGGAATATCCGCTCGCGCATGAGCGATAAAGTCGTAGTCCGCCGTGGGTACGACAAAATCATCACTGCCTTGTAGATACAAATCATCTAATCGATTCTGCTCATTGCCAATCATAATAAAAGTATCACCACTGGTATGATCTCGCCCTTCCACATAGGCTTTCCAAGGGCCTGGGCGAGCAGACTCACATCGTTGTCTAATTTGCGCTAAGCGCTCTGATATCGTTATTATTTTCATAGCAGACCTATCGTTGATAGTAACAGTGTAAACCAATCATCAGAACGACGTACTGCAGCAACGAATTGGGATTATTTCCGTTCAATCGGACAATCAACACTTACCAAATCCGCTAATGGCACGTCCAAAGCATCTGCAATGCGCTCCATCACATCAATGGATACGGCGCGTACGCCGCGCTCAATTTCGCCAATGTAAACACGGCTCACTTTGGCTTCAAAAGCAAGCATCTCCTGTGAGATTTCTTTGAATCTTCTAATTTTACGCACGTTTTTTGCAAAAATTATTCGTGCTGAATGTTTCTCTGCTGGATTATTCATCGAATTAGTATGCGTAGTAAATCAGCATCAAACAACTTACTTTAAGCATCAAAAAGATAACTATTATTTACTTTTTTATAAAATTTCCAATATAATCAATAACTCCTATCACTTGGGAGGGTTGATAATGGATAACAAACAACTGAAAAAAAACGGGGTAACCCCAAAGGATTGGCCAGTCAACGTAACATCTTCGGTATCACAAGCATATGCACCGAAACCACCAGACACCTCGCCTCAAACCACTTGTGTCGGTTATGTGCATGACCGCGTCCAACACCGGGCAGATTACATTGTTGGCTCACTGTTTGGACAGCACCCTGTTGTCACGGTCGTTGCGCATAATTGCCCACGACCTTACTATCCTTTTATCGCATCAGTTGAGATCAGTTATACAAGCAGCTTGTCTCCGCATGATTTTTTAATTAAAGGTCAATTCTTTACCAAAACGACCGGTGGTGAATATTTTCTATATGAACCGGTTCCAGAGCAGATTATAGAGCACCTAAGAATCATCGGCGTACCGAAAACAGCACTTGATCTACTAACGAATGGACAGGCCAAAATCGAATGGCCATAATGACTATGAGCTTTTGCTACAACAGCAGATTACTCATAAACCGATGGTAGTGATTCGATATAGGATCTATAAATTCGATACTGCGTGCTAACAATTTCAGCGGCTTATCATAGTCCACCACATCCATCGGCGTCGGTACAGGATACAGGCCGTCATTGAGCAGCGGCATACCGAGACTGAGCATGTGCACGCGCAGTTGGTGTTTTTTACCGGTTTCGGGATACAGGCGATAGCGGCTGTATGCGCCGCGATTTTCGATCAGTTCAATGGTGGTGAAGGCATTGGGTTCGCCTTCGACTTCTTGCGTGAGGAAAAAATCTTCGCCCCGCACCATCCGCGAAGCGACACGCAGTGGGTAGTCTAAATCCGTGCGGGTCGGCGCGATGGCCTCATAGATTTTGGTCACCGCGCGCGATTGAAACAGGCTTTGGTATGCGCCGCGTGTGGCGCGGTTGTGCGAGAGCAGCATCACGCCCGCTGTGTCTTTATCCAGGCGGTGAATCGGCGTGATATCGGCGACATTCAAATGTTGTAGCTCGGGACGCAGACGCAAGCGCGTGAGCAGCGTTTCACGCAAGAATCGTCCGCTCGGAATCACGGGTAAAAAATGCGGCTTATCGACTACGATGAGATGCGCATCCACATGCAAAATCACTTCGTCAAACGGGATGCGCGGCTCGTCCTCGCGGCTGATTTCACGGTAGTAGTAAATCGTCTCACCCGCGCGGTACGACGTGGTTTCGGACAATACCGCACCATCCGCCGCGACCACAAAACCGCTGTTCAGTCGTGCGCGCCAGTCCGCCTCATCGACAAACGGAAAGCGCTCGCACAAAAAGCGCAACAGCGGCTGACCGATGTAGCGCACATCATGGGGCAGGCACAGATAGCTGGGTTTCACCCCATCACGTAGCGGTAATGGGGCTTTTTTGGAATGAATACTCATGGCGTGATATTGTACTGGATCGCACTCATAGCAGCCATAGCGACCATCAGCGATTTACTTTTCCCAGCAATTATCCTATAGTCACCCCTCAAATATAATTCAAGCAAGGATAAAAAATGATCAAACACATCGTCATGTGGCGGCTCAAAGACCACGCCGAAGGCCATGATAAATCAACCAATGCGCAACTGATGAAATCCAAGCTCGAAGCCCTGCGCGGGCAAATCGATGGCGTACGGACAATCGAAGTCGGCATTGATTTTTCCGCCACCGACGCGAGTATGGATGTGGTGTTGTATTCGGAGTTCACCGACCGCGCGGCACTGGCGACCTATCAGGCGCATCCTGCGCATCAGGCGGTCGTGGCGTTCATCAAAGAGGTGGTGAGCGCACGTCAATTGGTTGATTACGAAATTTAAATCACTGCCATCATGCACATTCAACACCACGGTTTTTCCGCCGCGCCCACCTCGTTACACACACAACAAAATGAGTTCACGCGCGTCGTACCCGCCGGTCGTTTTGATGCGCCGATTGCCGATTTATCGACCATCCATTGGGATGGCAACGGCGGTTTGCTTTCTCGCCGCCGCCTGCAACGCAAAGGCTGGCTGTACGGCGCGGTATTTAGCGAGCGTTGGATTGTCGGCTGCGCGATTGCCGACGCAGGTTTGCTCGGCAGTGCGTTTGTGTATGTATTTGATCGTCAGAGTCGCCATATGATTGAGTACAACACGCTGCGCCCGTTGGCTTTTGCTGCGGATTTTCAGCCGTCACCGGATGGTGTGTGGTCATTCACTCAGGGAAAAAAGTCATGGCGCATTGAGCCTTTAAGCCATCATTCGGGCTGGCTGTTTCAGTTCAACCATGCCGATTTGAATGTGTCTCTTGAACTGCATGACCACCACACCAGCATCAGCGCACTGAACAACGCCCCCAGCGCATCGAGCCGTGGGCAGGCAACGCGGCCGTTTCACTACACGCATAAATTAACCGGCGCGGCGGCGAAGTTGCATTTGCGCATGGGCAGTGAAACACATGAACTAACCAATGCGCGTGGCGTATTTGATTTCACGCTCGGCTATCCGCCGCGTGCGACGCTGTGGCAATGGGCGAGCTGGATTGGCGAGCTGGATGACGGGCGCCGCTTGTCGGGTAATTTGGTCGCACAGACCATGAATGGTTTGGAAAACGCCGTATGGATCAGTGCAGCGGATGGGACGAAAACCGATATCATCGCCCTACCGCAAGCGATTTTTGATGATCTGCCAACGGACGCTGCGCACACTTGGCACATCCGCACCGCGGACGATCGACTGCGGATGCAATTCACACCCGAAGGCGCGCGCAGCGAGTGCATCAATCTCGGTGTTTTGGCCAGCGACTTCACCCAACCATTTGGTTCATTTCGCGGTATTTGGCGTGATAATGATGGCAGTGAGCACGCGCTCACCGGTATCGGCGTGGTGGAGCGGCATCGCGCCGTTTGGTAACACTATGGCCATGAAACCTCACTCTAATTCTCTCAAAATGACGCAAAACCGCGCAATCGTGGTGTTTGTGATTTTGGCGTTTGGTTATTTTCTATCGGCCATGATGCGTGGCGTCACGGGTACCTTAGCACCCGTGCTAACGCATGAATTGGCATTGAGCGCGGGACAACTGGGCTTGCTCGCGGGGGTGTATTTTTTCGGCTTCGCAGGCATGCAGCTGCCGCTCGGACGATGGTTGGATCGATTCGGCCCGCGTTCGGTGCTGTTGGTTCTGTTGAGCTTGGCGGTGCTCAGTTGTCTGGCATTTGCTTTTGCGCAAGGATTCTGGACGCTGCTGCTCGCGCGTTTGCTCGGCGGTGTCGGTGTGAGTGCCTGCCTGATGGCGCCGCTCACCGGCTATCGCACGTGGTTTGAACCGCAGACGCAGCTGCGCAGTAATTCGTGGATGCTGATGGCTGGCTCGTTCGGTCTGCTTTTTGCGACCGTGCCGGTGCAGTGGGCACTGCCGCTAATCGGCTGGCGCAATGTATTTGTGCTGCTGGCGATTTTGTTCGGCATCGCCATGCTCGGTATCTGGCAAAAAGTGCCGACGTGGCACAGTCATGCGCCAAGTTCGACCGTGAAAACCTCGTTCACAGAGGATTATCGTTTCATCTGGCATCATGCGTATTTTTGGCGACTCGCGCCGTTGTCCTTCGTCAATTACGGTGCTGTGGTTGCCATTCAAACCCTGTGGGCGGGACCGTGGATGACACGCGTGGCGGGCTACACTGCTGCGCAGGCGGCCAATGGCTTATTCGCCATCAATCTGACGACGCTGATCGTGTTTTGGCTGTGGGGCGCGGTCAATCCTTGGCTCATCCGTCGCAATCTCACTGCCGATCAATTGATTATCTGGGGATTGCCTCTCAGTTGTGCTGCTTTATTCGCGATGGCTCTGCTCGGCGCGAGCAGTGGCTGGTGGATGATCGCACTGTTTTGCGCTTTGTCCACTGTGATTTCCTTAGCGCAGCCGGCACTGGGCTTGACGGTTCCTAAAGCACAGGCTGGACGCGCCATGACCGCATTTAATCTGCTGCTGTTCGCCGGCGCGTTTTTCTGGCAATGGGGCATGGGTTTGGTGATTGATCTGCTGAAAGTTTCGGGTTGGACGGAGCCAAGCGCATTTCGTGCGGTGTTTGCCGCCGTGGCGCTATTAAGCGTAGCCGCCTATGCGTGGTTCGCGTATGGGACGTGGCGCACACGGAAAAACCAGCGCAGCGTTGTGAGCACCTGAGATCAATCCATAAAAAAACCTCGCTCAACCGCATGGTTGGCGAGGTTTTTATGTGTTCGCATGGAATCTTTAGAACCGTGCATCCAAACCAATATTCACAGCCGTTTCTTGTCCCGCATCCTTACCAAAGGTGCGCTCCGCACCCACCACCAAATTGACGTTTTTCGCCAGATCAATTTGCGTGCCCAGTTTCAAACGCAAACCATTGTCAGTTTTCGGCGCATCTGCACTAAAGCTGGTAGATACGGATTTGAGACGCGCCTTGATTCGATCGACATCCGTTCCATCCACTTCGTAGCTCAGGCTCGCATACGGTTTGATCTTGCCAAAATCGCCACGCAACTGGTAGCCGACATTGGCCACGAAGCCTTCGCGTTTTTGCACGCCAAAGTTCATGGAGGTGCTGGTGCTGCCCGTTTCGTCGTAGCCATCCAAACGCAGGTGTTCATAAGCAAATCCGGCTACCGGTCCATGCTTGATTTTGCCATGGGCGAGCGTACCCAGCACTAAATTGCCCTGAACGCCAATCGTATAATGCGCACCTTGAGTTGAACCGGATTCCTTGCGATTGGCCTTGCCCAGCGCAATATTGCGATCAATGTCAGCATCCAGCCAACCGTAGCGCGCATAGCCCAAAATTTCGCCCTGATCGGCTTTTTTACCGACATACGCGCCGACACTGGTTTCTTTCAGATTAAATTCACCCGCAGCCGTACCCAAATCACCTGATGCACGGTCATAGCCCAAAGTCACACCCGCATGCACATTGCCCGCGCTGATGCGACGATCGACGCCAACCAGCAGGGATTTGTTTTTGCTGTCGGCCTGACCAAAATCGGTTTTGCTGTAACCCGCATCGGCAAATGCATGCCACGCTTGATCACCGATATTCGGCGCGTAGGTCAGCAGACGCTGCGCATAGCGCGCACCAGCCGACATCGCCGCCGCGCCGACTAAGCCGACCTGTGTCGGTGCTTTGAGCACGGACAGTGCGTACTGCGCGCTGAGCTTTTGCGCTGCGGTGGTCGGGTGCACGCCATCGGCAAACACATAGGTGCTGGCGGCATCAGAGCTGACCAAGGTGCTGCTGGAGCAGAACAACGATGAGCTGACGGTACAGGCCACACCGGTCGCATTGGTAAAACCGTACGCCGTTGGATTGGCAACCACTTCGGAAATCAGGCTATAGTTATCCAGCAAAACCACGCTCAAACCCAGTTTGGCCAGTCCTTGATTAACACCGGCGTTATACCCCTGTGCCAATTGGCTGGCGCCCGCCGCTGCGGTTGAACCCAAGCTTTGGAATGCCGGCGTGATACCGAGATTGGGCAGATTCTGCACAATGATCTGCTGGCTGCCGGTCAATAGGGACAGCTTCGCCACCTGCGTTACGAAATCCACCACAGATTGCTGGGTCAACGTAGCCAATTGCGTTTGCGAAATATAGCCTGCGGAATACATGGCCAAGTTTTGAAACGCATCATTCGCACCGCCTTGGATGAGGATCACCGTATTGGCCGTTTTACTGGCACTTCCGCTCAAATACTCAGTCACCTGCGTGGAAATCGGGCGTTGTGCATAGCCGGTCGGCGTGGACAGCGAATCCGAATTGACCTTCGCGCCGCCTTGCGCGTAGTTCGTGCCGCCCTGGTTGGATGGCGTGGTGGTAAAACCCAAATCCTCGGCAACGTACTCCGCAGCCGTCTTGCCTGGATTGGTGGTGAAACGTTGCCCACCGATGGCAGAATAGTAACCCCCGTCAGATAAACTATCACCAATAATCACCACACCATCATAGCCCGCCTGCGCGTTCATGGCAGCACAGGCCAGCATCGTGGCGATTGTTATCGGTTTCAAAGCCTTGGGAAAATTAGCTGCTGCGTTGTACATCATATTGTCTCCTTGATTAAAATCATTTTTTATATGTATAAGGTTCGCCACATTAACACTTTTCTAACGGTCGTTCATATTTTTCGATATTGCGCTGCAAAAAAACGGCGAGCTATGCTCACCGTTTCATTTTTAAAATCAATTCGTTACACGCCCAAACGATCACGCAGCGTATACCACGCCGCACCAATGGCTGAGAAGGGTACGCTGAACATACGCCCACCCGGGAACGGGTAATGCGGCAGTTGAGCGAATGCCTGGAGGCGCTCAGGACGACCGAGGATGGCTTCAGACAGCACTTTACCCGCCAGATGCGTGTAGGTGATGCCGTGGCCGGAACAACCTTGCGAGTAGTAAATATTGTTGTTCAAAATCCCGACCTGCGGCAAACGTGAGAGCGTCAGCAGGAAATTGCCCGTCCAGGCAAATTCGATTTTAACGTTTTTCAACTGCGGGAAAGTTTTGAGCATTTTCGGGCGGATCAGTGCCTCGACATTGCTCGGATCGCGCGCACCGTAGACCACGCCGCCGCCATACAGCAGACGATTGTCACCCGTGATGCGGTAGTAGTCGAGCAGGTAATTGCAGTCCTCCACACATTCGCCATTCGGGATCAAGTCCTGCACCATTTCATCCGAGAGGATTTCTGTCGTCACCACTTGCGAGCCACACGGCATGGCCTTGGCCGCCAGTTCAGGCACGAGGTTACCGAGGTAGGCATTGCCCGCAACGACAACGCGTTTAGCCAATACGCGACCTTGTGCGGTGTGCACAATCGGATTCGCACCACGTTCGATTTTCACCACCGCCGAGTGTTCATAAATCTTGCCGCCATGCGATTCGATCGCTGCCGCTTCGCCCAGTGCGAGGTTGAGCGAGTGCATATGTCCGCCACCGTGGTCAATCGAGCCGCCGATGTATTGATCGGTATGCACGATTTTGCGCAGTTGCTCTTTGTCCAGCAGCTCAACTTTGTCGTAGCCTTGTTTCGCCCAGAGTTTTTGCTGCGCTTCGAGGTGATGCATTTGTTTGTCATTGAATGCGGCGAATACACCACCGTTTTTCAAATCACATGGGATGTCGTAACGCGCGATGCGCTCGCGGATGATGCGATTGCCTTCAAACGCCATGTCGCCGATGAGTTTCGCCGCCTTGGCATCCACCTGCTGCGCCACCGCGTCGATGTCACGGCTGTAGCTGTTGACCAATTGTCCGCCGTTACGACCCGACGCGCCAAAGCCCACGCGCACGGCTTCGAGCACCACAACCTGCACGCCCGCTTCGGCCAAAAACAGCGCGGTCGACAAGCCGGTGTAACCCGCGCCAATCACGCAAACGTCAGCGTGTACGTCGCCTTGTAATGCCGGACGCTCCGGCGACGGATTGGCCGTAGCAGCGTAGTAGGTTTTTTCCAATGCTGTGTGTGTCATATTTGCCCTCGATGAAAAGGTAAAAAAGTCCCCACCGCACACCCGATATGGATGACGTACGGATTGTGATATGTACTGGGGGTTGGTTAAATACGTTTATCTGAATCAGTAGTCGATCTTGATCCAAGTGGTTTTCAATTCACAATATTTATCCATGCTGTGCAGGGATTTATCGCGGCCATTGCCCGACTGTTTGTAGCCGCCGAACGGCACGGTGATGTCGTCATCGTTGTACTGATTCACATGCACCGTCCCCGCCTTGAGCGCACGCGCGACACGATGCGCACGCGAGATGTCGCCCGTCCACAA
>CAYPYQ010000236.1:0-4701 GCA_964414735.1 uncultured Hydromonas sp. | reverse complement strand
GATGCCATGATGCTTGAGGAACCAACGGCGCAACGTCGCCGGCTCTATACCACGCACACGTAAATCGGCGTCTTTGAATTTTTGTTCCGGCTGCTCTGATAACTCTTGTAATAATTTCCGAATATACGCTGGCGTTTCATGCAGATTTTCCAAGGGTTTACAGATTTTGCAGGGACGGTAGCCTTTTAAAATCGCATCCTTGGTGGTTTCAAAAAATTCAACGTTCTCGAACTTCGGTTTGCGCGCCGTACAGGTCGGGCGGCAAAAAATCCCCGTGGTTTTCACCGCCATCCAAAACACGCCCTCGAACGTGGAATCTTTGTTCAGCGAGGCTTGGTACATGATGTCATCGGTCAGATTCATAGTCGGCGATTCAATGGAAAAATGATAGATGGCGCTACGATAGCTCCATAAGCCACGCGACACAACCGAAAAATGGACAGCTATTTTATTGAATAGAACTCGTAGCTGCATTCGGCTCAGGTCGTGTTGCAATAAAAACGCCGACGGACACGCCGATCACCAGCAGCATTATTTTGAGCCACAACACAGGCGCAAAATACAGCGCCAAGGCAAAGCCAATCGCCATCATAGTCAGTGCCTTACGCTTACCCGAGCGACTGATGGCGCGCTCGCGCTCCCAATCCTGCAAAGACTCGGCAAAAATCGAGCGATCTCGCAGCCAGTGGTACAACGGCGGATAACCACGAGCAAAGCAGAATGCGGCCAATAAGATAAAAGGAACGGTGGGTAAAATCGGTAAAAATGCACCGATCAATCCGAGCAGCAAACTGATGATGCCCGCCAAAAGATAGATGGTTTTCATCACGAACATCGCACTATCTCACCGACGTCCAAACTCAAATCCCGCCAAAGCGGAACACCACACCGAGATACACAAATACGATGGCTAAAGCCGTCACGTTCAGGACGTGAACACAAAACACCTTGACCCAAGCGCCTTGTGGTTGTTGTTGCAATTTCGGAATCACACGAAAGCGCGCATGTGCTGCAATCAAGGCAGTCAATAGCAAGGTCATGAGTTTATAACCGATCACATCAATCGGCGAAGCATGCGGATCAAACCACTGCACCATATCCGAGCTGTACGCCCATGCCAAATGCAGGCCGGTTGCAATTTGCGCTGCCAGTGCGGTCATACCGATGGGTTCGTACTTTTGCTCAAAGGCCAATAACTCACGCGCATCGCTCAAACGCCACGCTTGCGGGATAAAACGAATCGCCAAGATCAAATGACCGCCAACCCAGATACTCGCACCCAGCAAATGTAAAAACAATACCAACCCCACGAACCCACCTCTTCTTGTTTTAATTATGTTTTAAATGTGTCCGCTATTTTACGACAATTACGCGCCGTCTCCAGCTGTTTTATCCAAACCGTGTTCAACCGCATACACCGCTGCCTGTACACGCGAGCTGAGATTGAGTTTGCGCAAAATGCTCTGCACATGCACTTTGATCGTACTCTCAGCCACATCCAAGCCACGCGCAATGTGTTTGTTACTCACGCCTTTGGCGAGCCAAGCAAGCGTTTCGCGTTCGCGTGGAGTCAGTGATTCGATCTCAGCAGAAGATTTATTGCTCTCAGGTGAACGCAAGCGCGCCACCAGCTTGGTTGTCATCTCCGGCGAGAGTACCGAGTCGCCATCGACTGCGCGACGGATCGAATCGAGTAGGAAATCCACATTGATATTTTTGAGCAAATAGCCACGCGCGCCAATGCGCATGCATTCGGTCAGATCCGCCCCATCCTCGGATACGGTAAGCATCAGCACCGCTAATTCGGGATGACTGGACAATATCTGAGACAAGGCCTCTTTGCCGTTCATCACCGGCATGTCAATATCGAGTAAAACCACGTCCGGTTTGAGCTGTGTGACGAGTTTAATGCCTTCAAGCCCATCAGACGCTTCGCCCACGATGTCAAAGTCCTCCTGCCGCTGCAGCAGGCTACGCAGGCCGCTGCGGAATAAGGCGTGATCGTCAATCAGTAGAATCTTGATACGAGCCGAATTGATATGTGTATGGTTGTTCATAATGATGTTTGTTCCTTCCCTGGCAAAGTCAGCTCTACCCGTGTACCACGATCCACTGTCGAATCGATGCGAACCGTTGCATGCACTCGTTGCGCTCGCTCCTGCATAATGGCCGTTCCGACGTGGCGCGTGCGTTTGTGCTCCAAATCATCGGAGTCAAAGCCCACACCATCATCCTCAATGCTCATGGCAAAATCGCCCTGCGCATTACGATGCTGAATCTGTACCGCTACGCTTTGCGCATGCGCGTGTTTGCGCACATTGGATAAAGCTTCCTGCAAAATAAATATCACTTGTAGCTGCTGCTGTGGTGAGAGCCAACATTCGCCACCCTGAATCACTAAGCGCGTGGTAATCCGCGCCTGCTGCTCAAAGCGTTGCAATACTGTTTGCGCAGCTTCATTAAAGTCCTGCTTGTTCAGGCGGGTACGGAAATTGAGCAGTAATTCACGCACATCTTCGTAAGATTCCTGCACGCCATTTTTAATAAAAGTTAAATTTTCCTGTGCCTGCTCATCCTGCTGATTTTGCAGTGCGTCTTCGAGCATTTGCACCTGTAAGTTCAGGAACGACAAAGACTGAGCAATCGAATCGTGCAAACCCTGCGCCATCAGATTGCGCTCCTCAACCACGGCAAACTGTCGATCACGGGCGATCAGCCGCTGGTTTTCAATCGCCACACCCAGCTGACTGCACAGCGCCTCAATCACCCGCTGCGTCGCTGTATCCATGGCTTTTTCCGAGCGGAAATACAGATTAAATATGCCCAATTCATGAGTGTAGAACATCACAGGGAACATCATCACCTGCCCAAAGCCCATTTTCTGACACTGTGTGGTCCGCCCCCACATGATCTTTTTCGGTTGCAAAACGATGGTCTGCTCTTGATGCAGCGCCCCGCAGGCACAGCCGTTCAGATCGGTACATACCAACGATTGATCGGTCGGCTGATCCAGTCCCACACTGGCCAAATAGGTCAATTTGTTCAATTGATTATCGAGCAAACGTACACTACCGGCCTGCGCACCGGATAAACTCAGTATCCGTTCGATAAAGCCCCTACTCATTTCCTCGGTCGTGTGCGCTTCGTGCAGATACGCGGTGACGGCATAAAGCGAACTGAGCTCCTGATTTTTCTCACCCAATGCTTGGGTTTTCTCCGCGACTTTATCTTCCAAATGGGTGTACAAATCCTGCAAACTCTCCGCCATCTGGTTAAATCCCTTGGAGACCAAGCCAAACTCGTTCTGTTGATGAGCCACCACACGGGTTTTCAAATCACCACTGCGCAATCTTACGATACCCGCACGCAAATTATCCAAAGGGCGAATCACTAAATGCAGTAGTAAATAAATTCCCGTAAAGGCGGTCACAAAAGTCATGGCAATCAGCAGCATCTGGAACAGACGCAGAAGCTGGATGTTTCGGGTATTGTCTTCCTCAATGAGCTTGACCACACTATTGATCGAGTTGGCATAGTCATCCAATACTTGTCGATTCTCAGCGGTGATGCTTTGTTTGTTTTGCGTTAATTCACCATACCACGGCAGCATCTGAGTATGCCAGCGCCCATCCAGTTCGCGGACTTGCTGGCGCAGTTCATTGTTATCCGGCAAAAACAATTTGCCATGGCCGACATTGCGCAGGTTCAACAGGACTTTTTCAAACTCAGCTTGTTCACGTTGCAATTGTGGAGAGTTTGGCGCCTGATTGTGCAGCAGCGCCATCTGAAACGTCCGTTTGCGCAAGCTGCCTGCGTCGTTGATCGCGATGCCGCCGTTTTCCAACTCCCATGACAGCAGCAAGGTGTAGCCCGTAAAAATCAAGGCAAAAATCAGCCAAATGATCATCCCGACCAAAAGCTGAAACGATAGGCTTTTGAACTTGGAAATCGAACGAAAAGACGTGAGCACATTCTCCACGGTGCTATACCTTTTCAGGCAACTGTTTATTCACAAAAGTACCGCTTTTACCACCCTCTTTACGCAGCAAGGTCACGCCACCGATACTCATGCTTTTATCCACCGCTTTGAGCATATCGTATACCGTCAGCAGTCCCACGCTCACGCTGGTCAGCGCCTCCATCTCAACGCCGGTTTTACCATAGGTTTCGGCGGTCACGTCAATATGCAAGCGCTGCTGTTCAGCCTCCAAACGAAAATCCACCGCCACCCGAGTCAATGCCAGCGGATGGCATAGCGGAATCAAATGGGCTGTTTGCTTGCTCGCAGAAATCGCAGCGATGCGCGCCACGCCAAGTACGTCGCCTTTGTGCGCTGTTCCCGCCGACAGTTGGGCAAACGCGGTTTCGTTCATCGTGATGTGACCGGTCGCCTGCGCCACGCGATGGGTTTCAGTCTTTTGGCCGACATCCACCATGTGCGCTTGCCCATGCGCATCAAAATGAGTCAATTTGTGTGCAGAATCATTCATGATAATGTGATAATTGTTGATATCTATACCATATCATACGCTTGCGCTATCGTCCATAAACCTTTTGGGGGATAACAGCACCACCGTAAATAAGGATAATCGCGAGATATTATTAGAGATTCAAGAGGTTTTTTTATGCTTCATATTCGCTATTTTGGCATACTGCAAACGGCACTCAACACCCGCGAAGAACAGCTCGAATGGAACGTCG
>CAYPYQ010000235.1:0-5111 GCA_964414735.1 uncultured Hydromonas sp. | reverse complement strand
CGCGGCACGCCGACTTTGTACTGCACCGTCACCACGGCCATACCGGGGCGCGACACGGACATGACGTGCTCGATGCCGGCGATCTGCCCGAGCACCTGCTCGGCCGGTGTCGCCACCATGCGCTCGACATCCTTAGCCGATGCGCCGGGAAACGGAATCAATACGTTCGCCATGGTGACGTTGATCTGCGGTTCTTCTTCGCGCGGCGTGACCAGCACGGCGAAAATCCCCAGCAGCAGCGCGATCAACGCCAGCAACGGCGTAATTTGCGCATTTTGGAAAAATGCGGCGATGCGACCGGATATGCCCATTTTGTGATCGGGTTCAGGGGATTCAGGAGATGGCGGGTGCATTTCTGTTTGACTCATGGTGATTCCTTTTGAATGCACGTTTTACTTGCTCGCAGGTACCGCAGATGCGGCGGCTTGAGGATCCACAGCGATTTCATCGTCCGGCAGCAATCCGGTCAAAACCTGTACCTGATCCCCCTGTGTTTGACCCAAACGCACTTGACGCATGAGGAACACGCCTTCGGCTGATTTCACGTACACGGCGTTGACTTCACCGCGACGCAATACGCTGGCATTCGGAATCCATACAGGCGCAGCCGCCGTTGTGCCATTCATACCGGCGGGCATTTCCACCCACACGCGCGCGAATGCGCCCGGTACGAGGTCAATATTGGTTTGCTTGAGTGGCAGACGAATCGTGCCGCTATGCGTACGCGCATCCACTGCGGGCAAAACCTCCATTGCTGCCGGTACGAGCCATTGGTTCTCATCGGTCATACCCGCCAGCTCCACACGTGCGGTCATGCTTTTGCTCATGCTGGCCAATTGTGACTGTGGTACCTGCGCACTCACGCGCATCGCGGATGGGTCAAAAATCTGCATCAGCGGCACGCCCGGCATTGCCATTTCGCCCAGTTTCGCGTTGACTTCGGTAATCACGCCGGAGAACGGCGCTTTGATGAGGAAATAGCCCGATTGCGCGGTCGCTGCGGCCAATTGCACCTTGGCCTGCTCTAAAGCGGCTTTGCTGATGTAATTTTTACGATACAGCGCCTCTTGGCGTGCGTATTCATTACGCGCTGCGGCGGCGGCCTGCTCCGCCGCCATGCCGTCGATGCGCAGCAGCATTTGTCCTGCGGCCACTCGGTCGCCCGCGCGTACGCGGATGTCCACGACATTACCCGCGACCTGCGCGGCAATCACACTTTGCCGCACCGATTCGACCACACCGTCAAAACTCATCTGACCGGCGCTGCCGCCTGCAACCACTTTGAGCGTTGGCAAATTTGCGGTTGCGCTTGGCGCGGTGGTCACTGTTGTTGTCGGATGCGATGATGAGCGTCCCAACGTCCACCAGCCAACCGCCGCCGCCAATGCCACAGCCAATACGATTAATCCCGTTTTGCGATTCAGTTTCATAGCACACCTCATAGTCTCATTGCGGGTATTATACATAATTTAACCAAATAGTTAATTAGTTAAATTGTTGTTTTGCTACAATAGTACGTGCTTAAATCTTTTTTCTACAGTAACTTCGAGTAAGATACGCGCCATGAATACCAAAGAAATGACTCCTGCCACCATGCAAGCGGTCGCCCGCTACTTTCATGTGCTGTCCGACCCGACCCGCCTGACCATCCTGAACGAGCTGCGCCAAGGTGAGCGCAACGTCGGTGAGCTGGCGCAAATCTGCGGCTACACCGCGGCGAATATCTCGCGCCATCTGTCGCTGCTGGCACAGCAGGGTGTGGTCAGCCGTACCAGCCAAGGCAACAGCGTGTACTACCGCATCGCCGACGAAGCGGTATATGAGCTGTGCGACGTGGTGTGCGACAACATCGTCAAACATCTGCAAAAGCAGCAGGCAGAACATCAATCTTTGCTGGCGGAAGTGAGCGGTCAGCGTTAAGCGGACGTATTAAACAAAGCTCAGATTCCATATAAAAAGCCCACGACATTGCGTGGGCTTTTTTACACTCGGAGTCGATCCGCCGTAAGCTTATTTCTTATTGCGCAACGCCAAAGCCCACGCCTGCATCGCATCATTGGCCGGCTTCATCGGTGCATCCATGAAGCTCACGACGAAGTGATCGCCCACATCGGCAATCCCGATGGAACGTGGACGCACCGCCAGTACCTGCGGATTCGGCAGGGCAAAGCCAAAGCAAAACACCACATTGACCGCCGCCGCGATCTCACCGGCAATCTCGCCGCCGAGTTGTGACGTGTGCGCATGATGATCAAAGGTAGCGATGTACGCGACTTTATCGTTCGCCGCGATTTGCTTGCGAAAGTACTCTGCAATTTCGTTCACCGACGCATAGCTGGTTTCGGATTTTTTCACCTCGACCACCGTGATCGGATATTTTTCATGAAAATGGATTTGTTTCATTTTTGAACCTTAGTTGCTTAATTGTATTACTGAAAAACAAAGACCTTTGCGCATGGAGCGACAAAGGTCTTTAGAAAATAATGATGTTATGCCTTATTTTTTATTCATCGGGCAAGTATTAATGCCCAACATTGAGTACAAAGCGCAACGCCCTGTCAGACCGGTCAATAAAGGCACAATACCGATGTAACCCCACCAGCCGATTTTGGTGGTTACCGCCAACAGAATCAACAACGCACCGATCACAATACGCAAGATTTTATCAATACCACCCACATTGGCACCCATACCATTCTCCTTTAGTTAAATAAACCACAAACAGTACAAAACGGCTCAATGAACCGGATAGTGGCAATACGCAATCGCCTGCAACTGCGCTGCCGAATTCATTGTAACCGCAAACCGCGAATTAAGCACCCGTCGCGCTAAATTCCTCAAACGCCGCCAAAGCATTGGCCGCATACATCAGCGACGGCCCGCCGCCCAGATAAACCGACATATTCAGCGTCTCGTTCAATTCCTCTTTAGTCGCGCCCAGACGTACCAACGCCTTCACATGAAAGCCAATGCAGCCGTCGCAGCGCGTCGCCACTGCGATCGCCACCGCGATCAATTCTTTGGTTTTCTCATCCAGCACATTGGTTTTGGTCGCAGCACGCGCCAGCTCGCCAAAGGCCTTCATCACCTCCGGCGATTCTTTGCGAAACGGCGCCAGATGCTGATTAATCTCGCTGGTTAACTCTTTGTACGACGGAATGGCAGGCATGGTTTTCTCCTAAAAAAATATGCTTATATTTATATTAACATAAGTAAATATATTTTTATTTTAAATCAGCAGTCACAACTGATAACAAAAAACCATCGCTGAAAAACGATGGTTCATACGCACAATCCATTATTTTGATACTCAATCCCGCGTCACACCTGCGTCTAAGTCATACTCGGGCGACTGTAGAATCGCCAAAGCTTTTTGACAAATCTCGATCCAAAAGCCCTCATGCTGAATGCCGGAAGCCAGTACCAAATTCTGCAAAGCCTGCTTGCGCGTTGGTTGACCTTGCTGTCGGTTTAGATCACGCTCTTCAAATTCACGGTACAACGCTAATTGCGCTTCATGCAGTTGCATGCGACGTTGCAACTCATGCACCAGCGCAGCGGTTGAACCCGCATCATCCACACCCAAGGCCGCCTCCGCACGCAGACGCACCATCAGCTCGTTGCGCAGCGGCTGCGGATCCATATTCGTTCCGACCCAGCGGCATAACTCCGCCTGACCCGCCGGCAAAATCCGATACGCACGTTTGCGTCCACGCCCAGACTCGGCTGGTAAAGACTCGATCCAGCCGAGTGCCTCCATCCGCGCCAATTCGCGGTAAATTTGCTGATGCGTCGCATGCCAAAAATAGCCCAGCGAGCGATCAAAGCGTTGCGCCAGATCCGAGCCGGAAGCCGAATGCCCAACAAGAGAAGTGAGGAGTGCGTGTGGTAAAGACATGACGAAATTTTAAAGGACAGGATTTTTTAATGCAACCAGTTGCATTAAATAAAAAACCTCGCTATTATTTTGCAACCAGTTGCATAAACATGCAAAACACCTAAAAAATCATACAGATAACCGCAGAAGGAACGACCATGAGCCACTACCCACTCCTCAATCGCCCGCTCGATCTGGGCTTCACCACCCTGAAAAACCGCGTCATCATGGGCTCCATGCACGTTGGGCTGGAAGAAGTCGAAAACGGCTTTGAGCGCATGGCCGCGTTTTACGCCGAGCGCGCGCGCGGAGGCGTGGGTCTGATCGTCACCGGCGGGATTGCGCCGAATGATCGCGGTCGTCCGATGGCGGGCGGCTCCATGTTGACCACCGAAGCCGAAGCCGAGCACCACCGCATCGTCACCGATGCCGTGCACGCCGAAGGGGGCAAAATCGCCATGCAGATTCTGCACTTTGGCCGCTACTCCTACCAGCCGAATTTGGTCGCGCCGAGCGCCATCAAAGCACCGATCAACCCATTCGTACCGCACGAATTGACCACCGAAGAAGTCGAGCAGGTCATCGCCGATTTCGTCAACTGCGCGGCACTGGCGCAAACAGCCGGCTACGACGGCGTGGAAATCATGGGTTCGGAAGGTTACCTCATCAACGAATTCATCGCCGCGCGTACCAATCAGCGTACCGACGAATGGGGCGGCGCGTATGCAAACCGCATTCGTTTCCCGATTGAAATCGTGCGTCGCGTACGCGAGCGCGTCGGCAGCCATTTCATCATCATCTACCGCCTGTCCATGCTCGATCTGGTCGAAGGCGGCTCGACCTTTGACGAAGTGGTACAACTGGCGCAAGCCATCGAAAAAGCCGGCGCGACCATCCTCAACACCGGCATCGGCTGGCACGAAGCACGCATCCCGACCATCGCCACCTCTGTACCGCGCGGCGCGTTCGCTTGGGTAACTAAGCGTTTAATGGGCAAAGTCGGTATTCCGCTGGTCGCCACCAACCGCATCAACACCCCCGAAGTCGCCGAGCAACTGCTCGCCGAAAGCGCGAGCGACATGATCTCTATGGCGCGTCCGTTCCTCGCCGATTCGCAGTTCATGGTCAAAGCACGCGAAGGTCGCGCGGATGAAATTAATACCTGTATTGGCTGTAACCAAGCCTGTCTGGATCACACCTTCGCCGGCAAAATCACCTCGTGCTTGGTCAATCC
>CAYPYQ010000234.1:0-5313 GCA_964414735.1 uncultured Hydromonas sp. | reverse complement strand
GCTCAAATCAACGTAGCTGACTTGGTTGCCAAACGGTTGTACTTTGAGCACATCACGGTAGGTCAACTCGCCTGCTGGCAATGAATCGCGAATACCGCCGGAGTTCATCACCGCAAAATCGGCTTTGACTTTTTCACGCATGGCCGTACCGATCAATACACCGAGGTTGGTCGGCTGACTGCGCACTACGTCGCGTTTACCGATGAATTCGCCGGTGGATTTACCCACCTTGATTTTCAATGCGTCCTGACCTTTTTCTTGGAATGGCGTCAGGATTTTCAGCATTTTTGGATCTTCAGCGATTTCGGTGGTGTACAACACCTTGGTTTTTTCGCCTTTGTCGTTGGTCACGGATTTTTTCAGATTGACTGGGATCAATTGGTATTTAACCAGATTCAGCTTACCGTTTTTATACTCGAAATCCGCACGACCCACGTATTTGCCCCACTCATGCGCCTGTACAATCCACGCACCGTTTTGTTGGTCAGGACGGCATTCGCCACCCGGCACATAGGCGTCGTTACGCACATTCTCTGCGGTCATACACACCGGATTTTGCGAGTGGCCGCCGACGATCAAGTCAATGCCTTTGACCGCACGTGCTAGCTCTACGTCACCCGGGGCATTTGAACCGTGATTACCATTGGTGTAGTGCCCCATATGGGTAGCGGCGATTACGATGTCGGCTTTACGGCGCAATTGCGGCACTAAATCGGTCGCTTCGACGACTGGACTGCGAAATTCGATACCGGCTTTATTGGCTGGATTCACTTGCGCACCACTGCGCCATTTGGCGGAGTATTTCAAGTTGTCTGGATTGACCAGTTTGCCCGTATCATCGGTGGTCAAGCCCATTACTGCCACGCGCAAGCCGCCTTTATTGAAAATCTTATATGGCTCGAACATGCGCTGACCACCACGATAGATATTGGCCGAAAGAAATGGAAAACCTGCCCAGTGCGCTTGTTTTTTCAACACAGACAAGGAGTTGTCAAACTCGTGATTGCCCAATGCCATCGCATCGTAGCCTATGATTTTCATGCCTTTAAAATCTGGTTCAGCATCCTGAATGTCGGATTCGGGCACGCCCGTATTGATGTCACCACCACTCAAAACCAGCAGCTGGCCGCCCTGCTTTTTCACCTCTTGGCGAATTTGGTCGACCAGCGTTTTTTGCGCCGCCAGGCCGTACTCGCAATCCTGATTTTTCCAGAAACGACCGTGATGGTCATTGGTGTGCAAAATGGTCAGATACACGGTTTGACCGGCAGCAGGTTTGGCTTGTGCGGTTACGGCAAAACCACCGCCCAGCATGGTGAGAACAGCAATGGCTAATGGGGTGTATTTCATGAAATGCTCCTGTGCTTTGTTTTTTAAAAATTTAAATGGTATCCAATAACAGCTAAAGCACTAGAATTTTAAAACAAAAGGACGCCTTTCAGCGCCCTTTTTTCTTCATCCCATTCATCAAAACGTCATCGTGCGATCAGCCCACTCCACCATGGCAATGAGATCAGCCATACTGGCGATCGGGCAAACCTCGGTCGATTCCAGAGCCCGCCCACGTTTGCATGTCCCGCAGCAGCCTATTGTACCGCCCGCTTCGTGAAATAGATTCAATTGCTCTTGCACATTGAACTTCTCATGCGCAATAGACTCGATTTCCACGCCGGCGCTCATGAGAAAAAGTCGCACCTCATGCCCTGCCTTTAGGGAAGCATTGGCAAAACGCACGCCATTCCACGCCTTTTCTGGTTCGTTGGTTTCAATCAAAATACCGAACTTCATGCACGCTCCTTCACCTGTATTGAGCAGCTCAACGACGGTACGAGCGACACGAATCCACCTGTATCGCTGTCGTAGCCGGACAGTGAGCCGCTCTGCATATCAAAATACCAACCATCAATTTGAACTGCCCCCTGAGCGACTTTCTCAGCCAGCCACGGATACGACTGCAAATTGCTCAATGACACCAAAATCGCCAACTGCTCACAGCTCTCATACGGATCGCGCTGCGGATATTTGCGAAACACGGTTAATGCCGCTTCCTTAGCTGTCTGCGCGATGTCCAGCCATTTAGACAAAGCACTGCCCTGCTGTGCCGAATTATCCATCAGACCACGAATACCGCCACAACCTTTGTGCCCCAGTACGATCACGCGTTTGACCTGCAACACCTGCACCGCAAACTCCAAAGCCGCCGCCACGCTGGCGTGCTCACTGGAGGGATCATACGGCGGAACCAAATTCGCCACATTGCGCACCACAAACATCTCGCCCGGCTCAGTACCGAGCAAAGCAGGCGGATGCACCCGCGAATCACAACAGCCGATCACCAGCGTGGTGGGCTTTTGACCATCCTTTAACTGCGCATACAAACTGGCATCATCACCGAAATACCGCTTTTGATACCCCATAAAGCCATGTAATAAAGGATCATTGACCATACCCACCTCGCCCAAACTCAACTGATTATTTACGCGGACGAACCAATTGCCATGAACGATTCAGATACGAAACCGTACCAAAACCACTCCACGCATGCACCAAACGCGTGAATGGGAACACCACAAACACACTCATACCGAGGAACAGATGCAGTTTGAATACCCAAGACGCATGGGTAATGAAGCTCGCTGCATCACCACGGAACGTCACAATGTGCTGCGCCCAAGTCATCAATGACACCATTTCTTCGCCATCCAAATGCTGTGCCGACACGAAAATCGTGGACAGACCGGCAATCACCGTTGCGAGCAACCACAGTAACACCAGCTTATCGCGCCAAGTCGTATTTTTAGCCAGACGAGCATTGCCCAAACGGCGCGCCAGCAAAATCAACAAGCCGATCAAACACAAAGCGCCCATAATGCCACCGGCTGTCATTGCAAACACCTGCTTCGCACTATGAGAAACGCCCAAGGCATCCCACACGGCAACCGGCGTCAACAAGCCGACCAAATGCCCGAAGAACAAGCCCAAAATCCCGATGTGGAACAAAATATTGCCCAAGCGCAAAGAACCGGCGTACAACACCTGTGACGATTCGCTTTTCCAACTGTATTGCTCGCGCTCAAAACGCACCAGCGAACCCAGCAGAAAAATCACGGCAGCGATATAGGGATAAATCCCGAATAAAAATTGATGTAAATAGTCCATCGTTTTCTCCAGTTTTTCTAACGCACAACGCGCATTACTGCGGGCGCTGTGCATAAAAATTAATCGGTGCGACGCTTGGTACAGTCGGCAAACTCGGACGATTGTTGAGCAGTGGCTCAATGCCCTCAGCGCTCGGCCCGAATGTCTCCAGCGCCTCGTCCATATCACGGATCGGCGGAACCGTGAGCGGCTCAGGCACCACCGGCGAGAGCTTCACCAGCACGTCAAACACACTGGCATAAACCGACTGATTGCCTTTGAGCTTGCCGCCCAAATGCGCCAATACATGCACCGCATCGCCCAGTACCGTTTGAGCTTCGGATGGCTCGCATTCGGAGAGAAACTCCAAAAACAGCGGCACATAATCCGGCAGCTCCTCTGAAACCACGTCAAAACCGTGTTTGCGATACTCTTCGAGCAAATCCACCATCGCCTGACCACGCGCACGGTCTTCGCCGTGCACATGCTCAAACAAATGCAGCGAATGCGACGGCGTACGATCAAAGGTTTGCACGTAGCGCTCTTGCAAGCTGATTAAATCGGTCTGTTCAATCTCACTCAACAGCGGTTCCAGTTCGCCTGAAAAATCCGCGTACTCATCGGCCAGCAGCGTGCGAATTTCTGCAATACCCGCTTGCAAATCAGCCTGCGGGTAGCACAGCAGCGCGGACAGTATTTTGTAAATTTTCATACTGTCCCCTATTAACCACGGTTTTGGTTGTTTTCGCGGTCACGGCGCAGATCGTGAAATACAATCGGCGTGGCTTTTTTCTTGCCAAACAGGTTGGATTCCGATGTGCCGGTTGAGCAGCCATTGCCAAAGGTAAAGCCGCAGCTGGCTTTGTCATCAAACGCGTTTTCAACCATTTCCTTGTGCGAGCTTGGGATCACGAAGCGATCTTCGTAGTTCGCAATCGCCATCACCTGATACATTTCCTCCACTTGCGCTGGCGACAGATGCGTACCTTTAAGCGTTCCCACATCCACGGTTTTTTCTACCGATTTGGCACGCATGTAGCGACGCATCGCAATCATGGTTTCCAATGCCTTGAGTACCGGCGTTTCATTGCCCGCTGTGAGCAGATTGGCCAAGTATTTCAATGGAATACGCAAATCTTTCACATCCGGAATGATGCCGTTTTCACCGACCAGACCATTTTCCACCGCCGATTGAATCGGTGAGAGTGGTGGAATGTACCAAACCATCGGCAAGGTGCGGTACTCTGGATGCAGCGGGAATGCGACTTTCCACTCCATCGCCATTTTGTATACCGGTGAGTTTTGCGCCGCGTCGATCCAGCTTTGCGGAATACCTTGTTTCAAAGCTTCCGCACGAATCGCCGGATCATTCGGATTCAAGAATACGCCCAATTGCGCATCGTACAAATCCTGCTCGTTTTCAATGCTGGCCGCTTGCTCGATTTTGTCCGCGTCGTACAACAATACGCCGAGGTAGCGAATACGCCCTACGCAGGTTTCCGAGCAAACGGTCGGCTGACCACCCTCGATACGCGGATAGCAGAACGTGCATTTTTCCGCTTTGCCACTCGTCCAGTTGTAATAGATTTTTTTGTACGGACAGCCCGAGATACACATCCGCCAGCCACGGCATTTGTCTTGGTCAATGAGGACAATCCCGTCGTCCTCGCGCTTGTAGATCGAACCGGATGGACAGCTGGCCACACAGGTTGGATTCAGGCAGTGCTCACACAGACGTGGCAAATACATCATGAAGGTATTTTCAAAGGCCGCGTGCATGTCTTTCTGAATGCCTTCAAACAAGGCGTCTTTCGCGCGTTTGTGGAATTCACCGCCGAGATCGTCTTCCCAGTTCGGACCCCATTCGATTTTCTCCATCTTCTCACCCGTCAATACAGACACCGGACGCGCGGTCGGTGGCGTTTGCATCTCCGGCGCGTTTTGCAAATGCTCGTAGTCGTAGGTGAACGGCTCGTAGTATTCGTCAATCTGCGGCAGATTCGGATTGGCAAAAATATTGCTCAGAATCTTCAGTTTGCCACCCTGACGCGGTTGCAATTTACCGTCGGATTTGCGCACCCAGCCACCGTTCCATTTGTCTTGGTTCTCCCATTCTTTCGGGTAGCCGATGCCGGGTTTGGTTTCCACATTGTTGAACCACGCGTATTCCACACC
>CAYPYQ010000233.1:0-9558 GCA_964414735.1 uncultured Hydromonas sp. | reverse complement strand
AACCGTCCTCATATGTCGCTCGGTGGATTCACTCCAGCGCAAACGCGTATGATGGCTTTAACAAACTCACGCGTCCTGCACTAAACGCAGGACTTGTGTTGATTCTACTTTTAGATGCCGCCCTTTTAGGGGGTATTACCTATTAATCACTCTTTTAATATTAATTTTTGTTAAATTTTACTTAGTTTTATTAGTTGTAGGAAATCGTCGCGTTGTTTACAGAAGTGGTCTCGTTTGTTTGAACAGTTAACCCCGATTTATAAGTGATAAAGCCTACGAATTTTAAAGCATCGTGAATTAAAGTACGAAACGCAACGGTTTTAAGCTGCGAGATTAAACGTTCTGACGGTTTTGTTGTAGACCTCATTGGGTGTTTGTTTGTTGAGGCTTGAGTGCTCGCGTTCAGAATTGTACCACCACAAATACTCAGAAATATCGGCTTTAGCGTGAGCGACCGAATCATAAGCCTTCAAATAAACTCGCTCATACTTGACTGACCGCCACAGCCGTTCAATCATGACATTATCTCGCCAAGCACCGCGTCCGTCCATGCTGATTTGACAGTTATTGTCTTTCACTGTTTGAACGAAGTCATGGGCGGTAAATTGGCTGCCTTGATCGGTGTTGACGATTTGCGGTGCATCGTACTTGGCAAATGCTTCGTTGAGTACATCAATGGCATGGCAGGCTTCAAGCGTTATCGCCACCTTGTGTGCCAAGACTTTGCGCGTTGCCCAGTCAATGACGGCCGTCAGGTAGACAAAGCCCCGCGCCATGGGAATGTAGGTCGTGTCTAATGCCCATACCTGATTGGCGGTGATGTTCATGCCGCGCAGAAGATACGGATAAACTTTGTGCTCAGGATTGTTCGCACTGGTGTTTTTGGGTTTGCGGTAAATGGCGTGGATACCCATGCGCCGCATGAGTGTTCGCACATGACGGCGACCCACATTCAAGCATTGTCGGTTCAACTGGTTGCGCAGCATCCGTGCACCCATAAATGGAAAGTCCATGTGCAGTTTGTCGATGGCGTTCATCAGTTTTAAGTCAGACTCGTTGATGACTTTGGGTTCGTAATAGACCATGCCTCTGCTAAAGCCCAGCAATTCGGCTTGGCGTGTGATGGATAGTTCACTGTCTCGGTTAATCATCGCTTTGCGCTCAGCAATCCCGCCTTGATGAGCGCTGTTTCTAAAAAATCATTCTACAAGCTGAGTTGACCGATTTTAGCGTGCAGCGGTTTGAGATCGGTTGGCTCGGCTTGGGGAACTGCACTACCAAATACACTGGCAGCGTGCTCTTGCAGCTGTTTCTTCCATTCGACAATCTGGTTGGCGTGTAGGTCAAATTGCTCCGCTAACTGTGCGAGTGTTTTATCACCTAGAATGGCGGCTAATGCAACCTTGGCTTTGAATTCTGGGCTATGATTCCTACGGGGACGACGTGACATTTTTTACTCCTTTTTACGCCATTCTAATGGCTGGTTGAGTAAACTTTATCACTTATCGCTCTGTTCAAATTTCTTGAGCCACCTCTCTTTGGCTTTCATTTTCATATCGCCTTGGGCGTATACATCGTAGGCACGCGCCCAGATCAATGGAATGATAGAAGTGAGTGCGTCAAATACCAATGCAGGGACATGGACGGCAAATGTTTGATGCGCGGTGGTGTGATTGAATGGCTCTGTTTTAGGGCGACGAAATAGACCTTTCATATCGATTTCCACGGCGGCGATGTCGGTACGAATGCCGTTCGGAAAGGTAAATTGAACAAAGCGTTGTACAGGCTGTGGCAAAAGAGCGATTTGTGCCGTATCGAATGGAGGTGCTCGGGTTTTCTGCGCCAATGACACGATGCGCTGACAGTTTTGATCAATGTCGCTTTCGGTGAAATAAGCGGCGATACCGGTTATGGCGATGACCGTGGCCAGAATGGACAGCAATGCCAAGAGTGCGTTTTTGAGCGTTTTCATGAGTACTTCCTTGGTTGGATGTACGCAGTGTGGCAAAACGATGACGAGCTTGCCTTAACAAATGTTTAGAGGTGCGGCGATTGGGCGTTATTATGTGGTGGCTTCGCGCTACTGGCGACGTAGGCGTGAGAGTGACACGTCGGTCAATCCCAAATACGTTGCCAAATGGCCTAAGGGAATCCGCTGTGGCAAATCGGGATAGCGCGTGCAAAATGCTTCGTAGCGCTTGCGTCCATCTAAGGCCAATAAATCATGCTCGCGTTGCAGCTTGGCCGTGAGCAGATGTGTGAGCAAGGTGTTTTGAAACAGTTGCCACTGACCGTGTTCCTGTAAAATGGTGCAAAAAGTCTGATGCTCGCAACGCCAGAATTTCAGCGGCTCAACACAGGCAATACCAAACAGTGAGGGCATCTGCCACATGGCGGGCGTGAGCGGGCACAGGATGCTGTACTCTGCGAAGAAACTTTTATTGAATTCACGACCGTCGCGGCGTAAAAAATACATGCGTACCAAGCCGGACTCGATGAGATAAACCGACTGCCATCGTTCGCCTTGACTCAGTAACGACGCATGACGTGGCTTTTTCTGCGGTGAAAAATGGGGGCTTAGGTCGGTGACCAATTGCGGCGGGACATTGGGCAGAATATGACCGAGGCTGCGCGTCAGGTATGTGTTCAGTACGGAGGGCAGTGTCATGATGGCTTCCATAAGGTCATAAAAAAAGCATTCGCCTCATGACCCACCGCGAAGTGGTTCGGCGAATGCTTTTATTGTAAGTGCCAGATGCTTAAAGCACAATACCCGCCCAAATGAACCCGAACAGCACCGAGAGCGAAATTGCAATCACACCCGGGATTAGGAATGGATGGTTGAATACGAATTTACCGATACGGGTCGAACCGGTGTCATCCATTTCCACAGCGGCCAGCAAAGTCGGGTAAGTCGGCAAGACGAACAGTGCAGACACGGCGGCAAATGATGCGACTGCGGCAATCGGCGATACGCCCAGAGCCAAAGCGGCCGGATATAAAGCTTTTGCAGTTGCCGCTTGCGAGTACAGCAAAGTGGCAGCGATGAACAATACCACGGCGAGCATCCACGGATAGCTGTTAAGCAGACCGGATGAGGCTGCTTTAATGCCGTCAATGTGTGCGCCGACGAAGGTATTACCCAGCCATGCCACACCCATCACACAGATCGCGGCAGACATACCGGATTTAAAGGTCGATGCGCTGGTGATTTTTGAGGTATCAAGTTTGCACAGCATCACGATCAGTGCGGCAGTGCCGAGCATGAATGAAATGATCGCATTGTCACGACTCAGAATCGGATCTTTGATAATACCGATATTGTTACTGATTAAGGTTGCGTACACCATCACAGCGATGATTGCGCACAGGAAAATCAGCACAGAGCGTTTGGCATACGGTTTGATATCAATTTTCAACTCACCGCGTTTTTGAATCAAACCTTTGGCCAAGCGGTCTTGGTACACCTCGTCTTTGTCCAGATCCTTGCCCATGAAGTTACAGAAAAACGCGGTAATCATACAGGCGATGAACGTAGTCGGAATCCAAATGGCCAGTAATTCCAAATAGCTGATACCGAATTTTTTCTCCAATTCGCCGGCCAAAAACACCACAGCAGCAGAAATCGGTGAAGCGGTAATGGCGATTTGAGAAGCGACGGTGGCGATGGACAGCGGACGTGACGGGCGAATACCTTGCTCTTTGGCGACTTCGGCAATCACGGGCAAAGTTGAGAATGCGGTGTGGCCTGTACCCGCCAACAGGGTCATCCAATACGTCACAGCCGGCGCGAGGTAGGTGATGTATTTCGGTTGGCTGCGCAGGATTTTTTCCGCGAGTTTGACCAAGTAATCCATACCACCGGCCACTTGCATGGCGGCAATCGCCATGATGACCGACATGATGATGGAAATCACATCAAACGGAATCGGGCCGGGTTTTAATCCCATCAAGGCCAGTGCAACGACACCCAAACCACCGGCGAAACCAATGCCGATACCGCCCAACCTTGTACCCAAATAAATGAAGAACAATACGACCAGTAAATGTACCCAAATCATGATGAACACCCCTTTTTAGCTCTGTATGAATCAGTTGTAATTAAAATCATCCATGAGCGCTTGCTCAAAGGAGTCGAATTCTTTTGATTCATTAGAAAGAAACGGGATGTTGGCTCATTTACTTTGGTCAGAAAACGGTTACTCAACACCCTTTTACGACTCAATATAACTGTATGCTTGTTTCCTACCAAAATCAATGAATGTGTTGGTTTATTGTTGAAATTATGTGATTCTTTAGTGTAAATATCTAAGGTATTGTGGATGAAATAGAATGTTATTCTGTGAATTTATTAATAATCAGTTTTTTGTGTGACATGATTTAAACTTGCGCATCGAGAAACTGTTGTTTGAGTGTTTCATAAGGCAAAGGGCGTGCGATGATCACCAATAAAGAATGGCGCGTCCGAATAGGGGCGTCGCTGTAATCAAAACCAACGACTTTGTGCACCCCTTGAATAATCAGGGCGTGTTCTTTTTCGTGGATCGCCAATACCCCTTTGTAACGCAGCATATCGTTGCCATATTGCTCGATCAGCGCTTCCATAAAGGCGTCGAGTTTCATCAGATCCAGTTCTTGCGCTTCAAAGACATAGGATTGAATATCATCATTCCATGACTGCGGCTTGGTGGCGATTGTGAACTGAGTGCGTTGTAATTCGGAGGGTGTGACGCCTCGGTCGTGTGGGCTGAGTGCGGATGATTTTGCGTGCTCAATGCCGTGGTTGAGTTGCAGGCCATCGTCCAGTTGAAAGGCATGGATATCCAGCCAAGCGTCTTTGGGCAGAGCGCCATTGGCGGCTTCAAAAATTTTGGCTTTGGCGTTAATCTTATGAATCCGCCGGAGTATGAGGTCTTTGGTTTGGGCATCAATCAAGTCCAGCTTACTCAGAATGATGCGATCGGCAAAACCGATTTGTGCCGAGGCGACGCGATGTTCGTCCAGTTGCGGCAGTATATGGTAGGCATCAACCAGTGTAATGACGGCATCCAGCACCATGCGCGCGCGGATGATTTCGTCGACAAAGAAGGTTTGGATGATGGGGGTCGGGTCGGCCAAGCCGGTGGTTTCCAAAATCAAGCGTTCGACGGGCAAGTCTCCTCGATCCACGCGTGCCAAGATGTCTTGCAAGGCTTGGGTGAGCTCACCGCGTATGCTACAGCAGACGCAACCATTGCTTAATTCAATGACTTCGATGCTGGCTTGATTGCGGATCAAGCTGCCGTCAATGCCCACTGAACCGAACTCATTTTCCACGATGGCGATGCGCTCATTGGGATGCGAGCGCAGCAGGTGATTAATCAGTGTGGTTTTGCCCGAACCCAAAAAACCCGTCAGTAGGGTGACGGGCAACGGAGGTCTGGGGTTAGCAGCAGCGTGCATTGCCATTGCCTCCATAACGCGCTTCCACTCGATTTTTATAAAACTCTTGGTAACTCATCGGTGTTTGCTCGGGATGGTTCAGCCGCATATGCTGTACATAGGTGTCGTAGTCGGGAATGCCGACCATCAGTCGTGCCGCTTGCCCCAAATATTTGCCCGCTTTTCCAAGTGTTTCCAGCATGTTCTATCCTTGTGTGTGGTGACACAGGAAGGCAGAATGGCGACCTTCCTGTGCGATGAGCCATATCAATGCACGGCACCTTTGATGATGGCATCGGCATTCGCTGGCAATGGCGCGTACGGAATTTCGTGCGCGGTGGGTTTGTCTGTTGCGAGCGCTTTGCGGCATGCTTGTACGGTAAACACAATCATGGCCAAGATCACCAGCATAAAACCAGCCATCAACACGCCGTCCAGTTGGTTATTGAAAATGACTTGTTGGACTTGTTGGGCGGATTTAAACACGGCATTCGGTTGGAAATTACCGCTGGCCAATAATGCTTTAAGCTGATTGGCTTTGGCAAAAAACCCAACAGCCGGATCGCTGCTAAATACTTTCAGCCAGCCTGCGTACATGGTGCAAATGACCAGCCAAACGGTTGGCAAAATAGACACCCAAGCGTATTTTTGGCGTTTCATCTTGAACAACACCACTGTACAGAGCATCAGGGCAATCGCCGCGAGCATTTGATTGGTAATACCGAACAATGGCCACAGCATATTGATACCGCCGAGCGGATCATTCACACCCATGTACAGGAAGTAACCCCAAGAGGCCACGACAATACCGGTCGCCAACAAATTAGCAGGCAATGACTGGGTTTTTTTCAAGTGCGGGTTGATCAGGCCGAGCAAGTCCTGCAACATGAAACGAGCTGCTCGCGTACCGGCATCCACAGCGGTTAGGATGAACAAAGCCTCAAACAAAATGGCGAAATGATACCAAAATGACATGGAGCCCAAACCGCCCAATGCTTGGTGAATGATATGCGCCATACCGACAGCGAGTGTAGGCGCACCACCGGCGCGGGAAATGATACTTTTCTCACCAACGTCTGCAGCGATTTGGTTCAGCGTTTCAGGAGTGATGACAAAGCCCCATTGGGAAACAGTTTGTGAGGCAGCCAAAGCCACATCCGGTAAGCCCGTTGGATTGAGCGAGCCGATTGGGCTATTCATCGCAAAATACACACCCGGATCAATGATGGAAGCGGAGATCAAAGCCATCATGGCGACGAAGGACTCCATCAACATCCCGCCGTAGCCGATCATGCGGGCTTCGGTTTCTCTGGCCAACATTTTCGGTGTCGTACCCGAAGAGATCAGTGCGTGGAAGCCGGACACCGCACCACACGCGATGGTGATGAATAAGAATGGGAACAAGCTACCCGCCCAAACCGGACCTTTACCGCTGAACGCATATTGGGTCACAGCAGGCATTTGCATATTCGGCATCAATACGATAATACCCAGAGCCAAGCCGACAATCGCACCGATTTTCAGGAAAGTCGATAGATAGTCGCGCGGTGCAAGCAGCAACCAAACAGGGAGTACTGCTGCGATAAAGCCGTAGATCACCAAAGCCCAAGTCAAAGTATTGCCACTCAGGTCGAACCAGTGCGCCCAGTTCGGATTTTCAGCCACATGGCCACCCATCAAAATCGCAAAAATCAAGCCGGCAACCCCCATGAGGGAGGCTTCAAGGATTTTGCCCGGACGAATATAGCGCAGATACACGCCCATCAATACGGCCAAAGGAATGGTGAACGCAACGGTGAACGTTCCCCACGGGCTGTGCGTTAGAGCCTTGACCACGATCATTGCGAGCACGGCCAAAATAATAATCATAATCATGAAACAGGCGATTAAGGCGACCACACCGGGGATCGTACCCATTTCCGATTTAACCAGCTCGCCCAGCGAGCGGCCATCGCGTCGGGTGGAAACGAACAGCACCATATAATCCTGAACGGCACCGGCCAGTACCACACCCACCAAAATCCAAATCATGCTCGGTAAATAGCCCATTTGCGCGGCCAATACCGGTCCGACCAAGGGACCCGCACCGGCAATGGCGGCAAAGTGGTGGCCAAATAAAATGACTTTATTGGTGGGCACATAATCCAAACCGTCATTATGGCGAAAAGCCGGTGTCATGCGCGTGCCATCGACTTTTAAGACTTTATCGGCAATATACAAACTGTAAAACCGATAAGCGATTAAGTAAATACAAATAGCTGCGGTGAGTACCCAAAGGGCATTGATGGTTTCGCCGCGATTCAGTGCAACATAGCCAAATGCGATGGCGCCAATAACGGCCACGATAAGCCAAATCAGTCTATTCTGTGCGGAATTGTTTTGACTGGACGACATGATTCCTCCATATGTTTGTGTGAACAAAAGTGCAATTAAGAATTATAAAAAGATTGCGGCTCTCATTCTATGCTCATTTGTTGGGCGAGGTATGGTTTTTGTCAAAAATTCAGCAGTCTTGGGCGCGCCAATGGTTGGGCAAAAACAGCAACGATAGTGGCTTGTTTAAATAATTATTTTTGCATCGAACTGAGAGCCAATTTCGGCGAAAATACACGTCCACTTCAATCACGACTTAACTCAAGTTCGATAGCGACTTATAATGGCTGCAACAAAAGCAAGGTGCAGTGGAAACCGTCAATTATGCAAGGAGACCCCATGGGTGCGATTAATTGGAAAGAGCGCGCGGCGCAAATGAATTTCAACGGTCAGGCGTTCATCAATGGCAAGCGTGTGGATGCCGTATCCGGTGCGACGTTTGAGTGCATCAGCCCGTGCGACGGGCGTAAACTCACGGATGTCGCGCGTTGCGACAAAGCCGATGTGGATGTGGCGGTGAACGCGGCACGTGAAGCGTTTGAGGATGGCCGTTGGGCGCATCTGTCGCCGCGTAAGCGCAAGGAAGCTTTGATTCGTTTCGCCGATTTGATCGTGGAATGCAAAAATGAGCTGGCGCTGACTGAGACGCTGGATATGGGCAAACCGATCAGCAATGCGCTGGCGGTGGATGTGGCGGGTGCGCAAAACACCATTCGCTGGTTTGGCGAAGCGATTGACAAAGTGTACGACGAAGTCGCGCCGACCCCGCGCGATTCGCTGGCTTTAATCACACGCGAACCGGTCGGGGTGGTCGCGGCGATTGTGCCGTGGAATTATCCGTTGCTCATGACGGCGTGGAAAATCGCTCCGGCGCTGGCGGTGGGTAATTCCGTGGTGCTCAAACCCTCTGAAAAATCACCGTTGACCGGCTTGCGTTTGGCAGAGTTGGCATTGGAGGCGGGCATTCCGGCAGGTGTATTTAATGTGGTTACAGGCTTTGGACACGAAGCGGGCGCAGCATTGGCCGAGCATATGGATGTCGATTGTGTGGCGTTTACCGGCTCGACCGGCGTGGGCAAACGCATCATGGCTGCCGCTGCGAACAGCAATTTGAAACGCGCCTGGATGGAGCTGGGCGGTAAATCGCCCAACATCGTCTTTGCCGATTGTCCCGATATGGACGGGGCTGCGGCTGCCGCTGCGGGTAATGTGTTTTACAACCAAGGTGAGAGCTGCAACGCGCCGACGCGCCTGTATGTGCAAGCAAGCATCAAAGATGAATTCATGAAAAAAGTCGCGGCGCATGTGGCGGCATTTCAGCCGGGCGATCCGCTGGATCCGAATACCAGCATGGGTGCGATTGTCGATGATATTCAACTGAACAATGTGATGAAATACATCAACTCAGGAAAAACCGAAGGTGCGGAGTTGATCGCCGGCGGTAATCGCTGTCGCGAAGAAACGGGCGGCTACTTCATCGAGCCGACGATTTTCGTGACGGACAAAAACCACACCATCGCACGCGAAGAAATCTTTGGCCCCGTTTTGTCCGCTATGACTTTTGAGACCGAAGAAGAAGTTATCGCTTTGGCGAACGACTCAATCTACGGTTTACAAGCGGGTTTGTGGACGGGCGACATCTCGCGTGCGCATCGTGTCGCGCGTGCGCTCAAGGCGGGGACGGTGCATGTGAATCAGTACAACGATGACGACATCACCGTGCCGTTCGGCGGCTACAAACAGTCGGGCAATGGCCGCGATAAA